>DATDHL010000725.1:0-2153 GCA_036521575.1 Edaphobacter sp.
CATGATGCGGGCTGCGGTGACTCGGAGGTTGCGGGTGCTGAAGTTGCGCACGCCGACAAGATAAGCGGCGATGAAGGCGTCCTCGAGGGTGACCAGGGTGTTGAGGGTGGTTTGCGCGTCGGCGAACATGTGGGGTGGGTAAAAGAAGGATGTGAAGGGAGTGAACTGGTCTGTTACGGACTGCTCGAGGAGATAGTGGGACATCTCTTCCTGAAGCGCGGCGGCGAGGTAGCCTTGATCGTCCGATGCCAGCTTCTTGAAGAATGGAGCGGTGTTGATGATGTTGCTGTAGGTGGTGACGGCGAGTGCTTCGGCGATCTCGGCTGCGATGAGGATGTCGCGGTCCCCCTTCTTGAGATGATCGCGCTCGGCCTTCATGCTGCTGGCGTCCTCTTCCTGTTGGGCTGCCGCGGCTGGGGTGAGGAGTACACTGAATGCGGTGAGGGTGGTGGCTCCGGCGAGCGTGGCGCCTCTGAGGAAGGATCGTCTTGAGAGTGCTACGTGGTTCTCTTCGAGGGGATGGGCTACTTCGATTTCGTTTGGTGCATTCATGACTTCGTCTCCTGCGTTGATTTCAGGAAAGTCGTCCGTTATTCATGTTTCGTTGGAAGTGGCCCGTGGGTACTTTCCTGGTTGGATAGGGTACGAGTCGGGGTTCAAAGGTGGATTGGTTGGAACGGAGATTAATTGGGGACGGTCGCCGCTTGGCTAGCTTGTAGTCCTGGTACAGGATTGAGGTGATTGAAGGAGGACGACAACAGCAGATTCCTATGGGATGAAACTAAGAGACAACGGCAAAGACGAAATGCGGGGGTCCCGTTCGACTACGCTCAGGGCAGGCTTCTCCACTCCGCAGCGGACGATGAAACCGTCCGCTGCTCCGGTCGAGATGTCGCGCTTTTGAGGGCGGTCGAAATATAGCGGAAACGACGGCAAATTGCTCAGCAAAAAACTTCAGTTACGATTTCATCTATTCCTGGACTACGGCTTTGACGAGGTTGCGGGGGTTATCTACGTCGATCTTGCGGCCGATGGCCATGAAGTAAGCAAGGAGCTGCAGAGGGACTACTTCGTAGAGGGGGGAGATGTACTCGGCGCACTGGGGGACGTGGATGGTGTGATGGCTGAGTTTGGCGATTTCGGTGTCGCCTTCGCTGACGACGGAGATGATTTCGGCTCCCTGCTTGTTCATGTCGCGGACGAGGTTGAAAGTCTTTTCGTAGCGGAGGAGGGAGTCGGGGGCGTGGGGGTCGCGGGTGGCGAGAACGACGAGGGGGGTATTGCGGTCGACGAGGGCGTTGGGGCCGTGCTTGAGCTCTCCGGTGGGGTAGCCTTCGGCCTGGATGTAGGCGGACTCTTTGAGCTTGAGGGCGCCTTCGCGGGCGATAGGGTAGTGGACGCCGCGGCCGAGGAAGAGGAAGGATTCGGCGGACTGGAGTGTGTTGGAGAGCTCGGCGACCTTGGTCTCCCAGCGGGGGAGAGCGGACTGCATGGCGGCGGGGACGGCGTAGAGCTCGTGGAGGTAGGACTCGACTACGGCGCGGGTCATGCGGCCGCGGACTCGGGCGGCATAGAGGGAGAGAAGCGAGAGGACTACGAGCTGGGTGGTGAAGCTTTTGGTTGCGGGGACGGCGCGCTCGGTGCCGGCGAGGGTAGGAAGGGAGCATCCAGCGAGCTTCGCCATGGTGGAGTTGGGCTTGTTGGTGATGGCGATAGTGGAGCTGCCGCGCGCAGTGGCCTCTCGGAGGGCTTCGGAGGTGTCAGCGGTCTCGCCGGACTGGGAGATGACGAGGAAGCAGGGGTTCTTGAGTGTCTGGGTGGAGCGGTAGATGTACTCGCTGGCGTACTCGACGTCGACGGCGATTCCGGCCAGGTCTTCGAAGAGGATCTCACCGACGAGGCCGGCGTGGCGGCTGGAGCCGGATGCGGAGATGAGGAGGCTCTCGCGGCCTACGAGGGCCTGACGGGCGGCGATGAAGGTCTCTTCGCGGAGGCTGTTGCCGTCGGCGTAAGCGGCGAGGGTCTCGGTGATGGCGTGAGGCTGCTCGAAGATCTCACGGAGCATGGCGTGGGGGAAGTTGCGGTTGGTGAGCGACATGAGTTGTCTATACCTCTATCCCTATGTGGTCGAGTTGGTGCGGCGCAAAGTACGA
>DATDHL010000726.1:0-1556 GCA_036521575.1 Edaphobacter sp.
AATGGCAGCGGATTGGTTCGCAATTGAATACTGCTGATGCTCAGTACTCATGCGCACATATTGCGCGGCGCGACGGAGGGCTGACGGATCCTGTTCGAATTTAGACCGGGGAGCCATGGAGCGCCTTCGCCCTTCTGTTCACAAATTCTCTACCTCAATACCGCGAAAGGGAAGGAATATGTGTCATCTGCAGCGGGCTGGTCTTGTTCTGGGACTAGGCTGCGGTTTGGTACTCCTGGTGGGGGAGTCGCCGGTTGTTCCGGCGTCCTCCTCCTCTCCGCTGGCGTCGGCTGGGGTGAGTAGGCCGATGATTCCTTTCGTGGTAGTGCTGATGATCTGGAGGGCTGCGGTCAACATCTCGGAGGTGATGCCATAGAGGGACACCTCACGAAACGGAAATTTATGTACGTTTGCACAGAGTCGATGGAATGTTCTCAATTGTTTATCCGACAGCGACAACGAATTGTGCCCGGTCCAAGAACGGCGCATTCTCTGGTTGGATCTTGCTGATTGCGAAAGGCTTAGGTGAACTGAATTCGCCTTAGCGTACGTTGCGTTCCGTTTCTTGAAGGGTCCCCTCGAAGTCGCAAAGGCTTTTCACAGGCCGAGATTGTCGTTCACCGCAACCACAATCTCCTGCTCCCAGCCAAGGTACCGTTCCGTCGTCTGAATGGAGCTGTGTCCCAGCAGAAATTTGATCTGCTCCAGATCGCCGCCGTTCTTCCGGCACAGCTTTGCACAAGTGCGCCGAAGGTCGTGAGCGCCGAAGTGCTCGATTCCGATTTGCTTCGACGCCTGTTCAACTATTGACCAGATCGCCCAGTCTCCCAGCTCGTCACCGAGAATTTTCCCGGACTTCGACAGCGGCCGCAGCAGTCGACCTTCTTCGATCTTGGCCGCTTCCAACCAGGCGTTGATTCCCTGCTTTATCCAGATTGGAACTGCTACAGTGCGCACGCGGCCCCCTTTCCCGACGTGGCTGTGGGCAGTCGACAGCGGTGATCGGCTATGAAGAGAGCGAGCAGTTGTATGTTGAGCCGGTGAAGTATTTCGTGCTGGTGACCAGGCGCGAGAAGCGTGCCTGCAAGCGGTGCGAAGAACGCGGCGTGATGGCCGCACCGCTGCCGCCTCGGATCATCGAGAAGAGCCTGGCCAGCGATCAGGTGATCATCGATGCGATCATCAGCAAATACTCGAATCACTGTCCGCTATATCGTCAGAGCGTAATCTTGCTGCGCGACGCAGGCATCGACATCAGCCGTGCAACCATCGATGGCTGGGTGATGCGCGTCGGCGATTTACTGATGCCTCTGGTCGCGGTCATGGGCCACCAGTTAGTCGGTGGCACTTACATCCAGGCCGATGAGACGCCGGTGGACGTGCAGACACGCGATGGCCGGTCGAGAAACCACCCGGGCTATCTGTGGCAATACGGAACCCCGGGCGGAGCAACCATCTTCGAGTTCCGCATGGGGCGCGGGCGCGAAGGGCCCATGCGTTTCCTGGAAAACTTCGCAGGCATTTTACAGACCGACGCTTATGCGGCTTACGACCGT
>DATDHL010000727.1:0-2630 GCA_036521575.1 Edaphobacter sp.
ATCTTCGCTCCAAAGATGCAGAGTGCACCGCCCATGCTCCGCCGCCAGCCGATACTTCGCCTCACGCATGTCAAAGATAGCCTTACCATCTTCCAGCACCACCGCCCGCGGATGCTCCGCAAGAAACCCCTCCAGCGCCCCCGAGATCGCCTCCACACTCTGTTCAGCCTCAGCACCCCGCGAAGCTGTCCCTGACCTAACCTGTAACGGCATAGCCGAACCCTAACACACCCGGATGCGTCATTCTGACCCAAGCAAACTCGTCATTCTGAGCGCAGCGAAGAATCCCTATATTTTGCTCGAAGAGCCACGCATTACTCCGTGAAGAAAACGGCTAAAGAAGCTCTCACCGTAGCTTTTATCAGCCTTTATCCTTCTGATCACCGTTACGCCTTAATCCGCGCTATCCGCACTGATCCGTGGTCCCCCTACAAAGGCACCTGAAAATGAAAATCCGAAATCCTCAGCCCATACCGAAAATAAAACGCATGAGCCTCCCGCCGATGCGTCCCCGAATCCAGGCTGAAAGTAGTGCACCCAGTCGCCCTCGCATGATCCATCAGCCAAGTCAGAATCGTCTCGCCATGCCCTTTCGACCGCGCCGCCTCATCCGTCACCAGGTCGTCGACGTACAGCGTCTTTCCGCTCCAAAGCACAGTCATCAACCGAAACCCGGCGACCGAGACCACCCTGCCCTCATGCTCCAGAAACGCCAGCCGGTACCCCTCCGCCTCCTGCCTCCTGATGCGGTCCACAAACTCCTCCGCCACCAGCGCAGGCCGCAGCTGATGCATCACCGCGAAGCAGCGTTCAATCTCAGTATCACTCTCTGCAATCCTGACCACCGTTACCAGCCCTGCCGCGCCCGAAGATGCGTAATGTGCGCCACATGATGCCGCGAGTGCCACGCATACACCAGCGTCGCCACCTCCACCGACATCGGCCCATTCTCCGGATGATTAAACCCGCGCATCCACTGCTCCTCGCTCAGCGACTGCAGCAGCATCACCCACCGCGCATGCAGGCTCTCAATCAGCTCAAGTGACCACTCCACCGGAGCCGCCGAATCTCGCAGCAACGCCCACGACTTCTCGTCGTACGGCTTGATCGTCGGCCAGTCTTCCGTCAGCGCCAGGCGCACCCGAATAAATGCATTCATATGACTGTCCGCGATATGGTGCACCAACTGCCGCACCGTCCAGCCGCCCTCCCGATACGGCGTATTCAGCCGCCCGGAATCCATCCCCTCCACCGCATTACGCAACTGCTCGGGCAGATCAGCCAGCGATGCAATCGCCGCCAACCGGTCATCCGGCGTAATCGTCTCCGGCTTCTCAAACTTGCCGATCGGATACCTTGCGTCCACCATCGTCAGCGCCATCGCCTCGCTCCCAGGAAAGGTATGTAAAAGCAAGGTAGCACAGCTCTTTGTGTAACCTCAGTTAAGTATCTCGCTTCTCGTCTTTATGCGCCTTCCCATTACCAGCCTTTTCTTCATTCTTTTCACCGCCATCGCCGGTGCGCAGCAGTCATCGCCAACCCCTTCCGAATCTCCGAACAAGACTGCCTACATCGGCTTCGACCGAAACGACTACCCCGGCGATGCCAACCTCCCCGTACTGCGCCAGCACTTTGCCTTCACCGGCTTCTGGCTCAACAACCCACCCGGCGAACGCCAGAACACATGGACCGGCAAACGTGAGATCCTCCTTCGCAACAACTTTGGCTTCCTCGTCCTCTTCAACGGCCGCCTCGAAGCCGAGATCAACAAAGCCCAAAGATCCGGCACCTCTCCCACCGCCCTCGGACAGCGAGACGCAGCCGCCGCCATAACCGCCGCCCAGCGCGAGCACTTTCCACCCCACACCATCCTCTTCCTCGATCAGGAAGAAGGCGGCCGCCTCGAAGCCCCCCAATCCGCCTACCTCTTCGCCTGGACCGAAGCCATCGCCAACTCCCCCTACCTCCCCGGAGCCTACGTCAGCGGCCAACCCGTCTCCGACTCTCCCGGCCAGACCATCACCACCGCGCAAGACATCCGCCAGCAGGTAGCCGCAAAGCTCCTCCATCCCATCGCCCTCTTCATCTATCAGGACGCCTGCCCACCCTCCAACGGCTGCACCCTCCACCCACCACCGATCACCACCGCCGGAACTCCAGACATAGCCGCCTGGCAGTACGCCCAATCCCCCCGCCGCCCCGAGATCACCCGCTCGTGCGCCAAAACCTACTCCCCCGACGGCAACTGCTACGCCCCTAACCTCCCCAACCTCCCCGTCGATCTCAGCATCTCCCTCTCACCTGACCCCTCCCACGGCCACTGAACCAATCCCCGTGGGTCGAAGAGCTTGGCCAGGAACCCGCAGTTTGCTCGTACCGGCAATCGCTCGCCACGCCGACTCGCTAACTAGCTGACCCGCTGACTCGCTAATTTAGGTGGCGTCCGCTAACCAGCTTTGCCTCACTTTTCTCCACTTACTAACCACCATCTGACCATCGAAAACGCCCAATATTTGCCGCGCCCTCCAGCAAAGCCTAAAATCATAGATACAGATGACAATTCCCGCCCCAGACCACAAACGCTACTTCATCGAGAAACTCGGACTTTCCGAACGCCTGATGGAACGCTG
>DATDHL010000728.1:0-11121 GCA_036521575.1 Edaphobacter sp.
CACCCCCGGCTTCCCTTCCTGCGAACTGCTGGTCGTTCCTGACGGACTCGTAATCACGTTATTGCTCGGGGTGCCGGTCTGCGCCTCGAAGCCAAACCCATACGATACATTCCATCGCTTGGCCTCCGTCACCTGCACCAGCACATTCTTACGCGGAGCATCCCCATTAGGATTCTGTACCGCCGTCACCACCTCATTGAACAGCGCAAGGTCATACAAATTCCGCTGCGTCTCAAGCAGCGCTGTCTGGTCCAGAGGATCGGCCGGATGCACCATGATTCTGCGATCGACCACCGACGGCCTCGTTAATTCGACTCCAGAAAGCAGCACGCGCCCGATCGACACCTGAGGCCCTTCCACCACATTGAGCGCGACGTCCGTTCGAGCAGCATCGGCAGATGCCTGCTGTTGTGTTATCTCCACCTTCACCTGATCAAATCCATTCGCCAGGTAGAACGACAACACAGCGTCCCGGTCACCCGACAGCGTCACCAGCGAAAACGGCTGGCCAGACTGCGCGTTCAACAATCCCTTTACAGCTGTTAGTCTGCTCGGGTCGACACCCTGCAGATTCACCGCGCCGAATTTCTGCTGCACACCCTCCGCAATCGTGAACGTGACCCATATCTCCGCCGTCTTGAGAGGCTCCCCATTGGCCTTCTTATCGGAGTCACGTACATCAGTCTTTACCTCAGCCTGGTCGAAGCCATTGGCTCGATACAGCGCCCTGATCGCAGCCACATCGGCGGCCACAAGCGCCGGACTGAACCGCCCGTTACGCAAATAGGCATCGGCCTTTCTTACCCGCATCCGCTCACGCAAAATCTCATCTGAAAAATACTTGTTGCCCGTGATATCGACCGCCATCACCTTGTGCCTCAGATTCCGGTCAACCGAAAACACGATCTGCTTCGTTGTGTCCGTCCCCGTCACCCGAACCTCCACCGTCGTGTTGAAATACCCCTGTTGCTGCAGAAAATCGCGAATGTTGAAAACCCCTTCATTCAACAGGTCGTTGTCGATCGTTCCCTCTTCATAGATCGGCACAAGCCGATGCAGCTGTCTCTTCGAGATGTCGGCACCCTCAACCGACACCTTCACCTCCGGACCCTGGTTCACATTGAACTCGTAGTCCACCTGCCTCCGCGATTCCACATAAGTCTGCTTCTGCAGCGAAACCGTCGCCGCCAGCCTGTCTCTCTTCTGGAACTGTGCCCGCAGCCTGGCCAGCGCATTGCTCGTCGTATCGCGAGTCACCCTGGTCCCTTCTCGCAGCCTGCCGATCTTGCGAAACTCCTCCACCGTCAATCCTGGGTCCGTCCCAATAATCGTCACCTGACCCACCCGCGCCTGCGGTCCAATGTCGACCGTGTACGCCACGTTGATCTGATGGTTTTCCTTATCGGTCGTCGTGCTCGCCGACACCTTAGGTTCGTGCCGCCCCTGCTGTTCCAGAAGCTGCTTGATGCCATCCGATCCCGCCGGTATCGCGCCCTGCGTCAGCGCTGTTCCCGGCGAAAGCTCCGTTCCATACTTCAACAACGATGTCAGCTGATCGTTCCTGACACCATCAATCGACACCCGCCCCACAAAAAACTGCGGCACTCCGTCAAAGATCAGCGTCATCCCATCGCCTTGCCTTACCCCACGCACCACAATGTCGCGATAGCGCCCGCTGGCAAACAATCGCCGCGTACTCGCCCGCACCTTCGTCGGATCAAGCGGCTCACCCGCCCGCTGCGCAAGCTGTTCCGGAAGCGGGTCATCTGCATCGAAGGTCACACCTTCAAACGCAATCTTGTCGACCCGTACCCCCGTCCACTCCCACACCGACGCTCCCAGGGCAGGCCGACTTGCTGGAAGTCCTTCAGCATTTTGCTGAAGCGGCGTCCGTACGGTCTGTGGAGTTGTCGTAGGAGGAACCATCGGAGCAGCCGTACCCGCCTGACCCTGCGCGAAACTCGCGATCAACAAAAAACCCGAGACAAAGCCCAGCCTCACCCCACTGCGTGACGCTGGCGCTCGACCTCTTCGTACATGACCCAAAAAAAGCACCCATCAATTCCTGTTGAAAATCAAGCCGTCCAAGCCACGCGTCACACTCCAGCATCACGCAAGCAAACCTCCGGGCCATCGCGACGAACCGCTATACCTGCGCCAGTAACCTCTTGCCATCTTTGGATGCCGGAATTCCATACTGAGTCCGCCAGCTCCTGTGCAATCCATCTATCTGCTGTACCCCCTATACTACGAAAGAGCAGCGTCTTCGGGCGCACAAAGCCACGCTATGCCTCAGTCTTCACAATCCCCCAGTCTCGCCTCCGAGATCACCTCAGACGACCGATACTCCCGTCAGATCCTCTTCCCCGGAATCGGCGCCGCCGGCCAGCAGATCCTCGCCACCGCCCACGTCGCCGTCATCGGCTGCGGAGCCACCGGAGCAGCCGCAGCCTCTCTGCTCGCCCGCGCAGGCGTCGGCACCCTCACCCTCATCGACCGCGACTTCGTCGAGCCCTCCAACCTCCAGCGTCAAATCCTCTTCGACGAATCCGACGCCCTCCAATCCCTCCCCAAAGCCGAAGCCGCCCGCCGCAAGATCGCACTCTTCAACTCCACCATCACGGTCACCCCTCACATCACAGACCTCGTCCCCGCCAACATCCACGAGCTCCTCGCCCCCGCCCATCTCATCCTCGACGCCACCGACAACTTCGAGACCCGCTACCTCATCAACGACTATGCCGTCCAGCAATCCAAGCCCTGGATCTACGCAGCAGCCATCGGCGCCTACGCCGCCACCATGACCATCCTCCCCAAACCTGCCTCTGCAATATCCGACCGTCATTCTGAGCGGAGCGAAGAATCCCTGTATTCGTCTTTGGAGACGGAGCGAAGCGACGCACAAGCCACTCCCTGCCTCGCCTGCATCTTCCCCAAGCCCCCCTCCGGCCCCGTCGAAACCTGCGACACCTCCGGCATCCTCTCCACCGCCGTCAACCTCGCCGCCTCCATCCAGGTCACCGAAGCCCTCAAGCTCCTCACCAACCAGTCCCACCTGATCCGCCGCACCCTCCTCTCCTTCGACCTATGGACCAACGAGCGCAGCGAGATCAGCACAACCACCCCTGACCCCGACTGCACCGTCTGCGGCCAACGCATCTTCACCCATCTCGCAGGCGAAGGCCGCCCGCACATCACACTCTGCGGTCGAAACTCTGTTCAGATCCACGAACACCACCGTCCCGTCGACTTCGCCGCCATGCGCGACCGACTCGCCCCTCACGGCCAGGTCCGTTTCAACAATCTTCTCCTCCGCTTCGACCGTCCACCCCACACCCTCACCCTCTTCGCCGACGGTCGCGCCATCATCCAGGGCACAACCGACATCGCCATCGCGCGCTCCCTTTACGCCCGCTTCATCGGCTCCTAATCCTTCATTGTCATAGGTTTATCCAAAGCCTTCCTACCCCCCGACCAACCTTTTACCGCTCCCACCACTCAAACTCTCTTGTGTCATTTATTACAGAGCAACTTTCCCACGTTTACAGTAGGCTTCAAATAGGCAGAACGAAGCGGTGAACGATAACGAAACCGGAGTCAAGCCTATGAGTTCAGAAGGCCTACAAATGACAGAGTCCAAGTCCGTTCCAGGCCTGTTTAAGCGCAATCCGCCCATCGCCGGTGAGGCGGAAGCCATCGAAGCAGCGAAAGCCGGAGACGCGGAAGCGTTCTCCAAGCTTTACGCGCTGCATAAACGCCGCGTCTATACCCTCTGCCTTCGCATGCTGGGCAACGTCTCCGAGGCCGAGGACATGACTCAGGAGGCATTCCTGCATCTCTTCCGCAAGATCGGCAGCTTCCGCGGAGAGTCCGCTTTCTCCACCTGGCTTCACCGTCTCACGGTGAACCTCGTGCTCATGCACCTTCGCAAAAAGGGCCTCAATCTCGTCTCGCTTGAGGAGACCATCAACCCATCGGAAGAAGACGCGCCTAAGCGCGACTTCGGCAGCCGCGACCCACAACTCTCCGGCTCCGTCGATCGCGTAGCCCTCGAACGCGCAGTAGCCTCATTACCTCCCGGCTACCGTATGGTCTTTGTCCTTCACGACGTAGAAGGCTTCGAGCATAATGAAATCGCCACCATGCTCGAATGCTCAACCGGTAACAGCAAATCCCAGCTCCACAAGGCTCGGCTCAAGCTTCGCGAGCTTCTCCGCCAGCCCGAACAGAGCACCCAGCAGCCCGGCCTCCAGGAGGCGGCGCGATGACTGACTTTATCTTCCCGGACCCCGAAACAATGACCATTGCCGAGTTTGAACAATATCTGCCTGACCTCTTCGCCGCGACCAACGGCCGCGTCAGCACTGACCCACGTCTTCAAGGCTTCCTCAATAAAAACCCCGACTGTGCCGCGCTAGTCCGCGACCTCGAAACCATCGCCGAACACGCAAAGAGTCTCTTCGAACCCGACTACGAACCCAGCGACAACGTCTGGAACAACATCAAAACAAAACTCAACCAAGACAACAAGGAAGACGAGCTCCCCCTGGCCCGCCCCCTCTAAGCAATCCGGAAACAATCCAGAAACAGTTCGGGTGCCCCATCCTGAGCGCGCCTGATCGCGCGAAGGTTGGGGCTGCCACCTGCCTCCCTGGCCCGCCTTACCTGGCCCTTAACACAAACCAAAAATCTGTCATTTCGACCGAAACCCGTGAGCGCAGTCGAACGGGCACAATTTCATCGTGAGCCGCGCAGCGGAGAAACCCGCTTCTCTACCCATACCGCTACCACCCAAAACACCGCCTTTGCGCTTGCCGTTGCCTTTCTTGTTGTCATCCCCGAAGGGGATTTGCTGTTGCCTGTTCTTCCCTCTCACCTGACAACTGGACAAGGACCAACCCAGCCAGCCGAGGACCCAGAATAGCCCTTGTCAAGCCCCAAACAAGCCAATCCCCGCGCCAATCAAGCAGATTCGCGTTGCCGATTAATTCCCTCCAACCCGCTACACTAGTGATAGAGATAAATGCCCCGGAAACCACCGGGGCGTTTATGTCTTTGCATCAAAATCGGTGTTATTGATGCGAATCAGTGTTAAGTATTTAGAATGAATACTTTACCAATAAACCATTCATTTGGAATACTTTAGACGAAGCACAAAGCGCTCAGACACAGGAAGTCCAGACCTAACTAGCTTATTTAGAATACTTTACATACTTAAGTACGGGAGGGGATACCCCTGATTTTGATCCGCGTCTATCCGCGCAGATCCGCGGCAGCTTGCATCGCACCTGAGCCCCGGTGTACCGTTCTAACCAGCATGACGAGTCACTTCCAGTCCGCGTTTTTTACCCTCTGCTATTGGCGCTATCCAGCGGCCGGCGGAGTCCTCGCATGCATCTCTGAAACCACCTAAACCACTTCAGAGTCTTCGATCTTCCCGAGCCGCGACCCAAAAGGTCGCGGCTTTTGCATGTGCAACACAAAATTCAGCACTACACTACGGAGAGCCCCATGACGCCCACTACAACGACCAAGCCCAGCTCCAGCGACGCGACGACGGCCACGATTCCCCCACACCTCAAACGTCTCGTCCTCACCGGCTTCATGGGAGCCGGCAAATCCACCATCGGACGTCTCCTCGCCTCCCGTACCGGCTGGACCTTCCTCGACCTCGACGCTCACCTCGAGGCCCGCACCGGCGCCACCATCCCCGAGCTATTCGCCCGCCAAGGCGAGCCACACTTCCGCCGCCTCGAGTCCACAGCCCTCGCCTCAGCCCTCGGCCGCACCGAAACCGTCCTCGCCCTCGGCGGAGGCACCCCCGAAGGCCTCACCAACCGCCTCCTCCTCGAGCAGACCCCCGGCACCTTCACCATCTTCCTCGACGCCCCCTTCCCCACCCTCTTCGACCGCTGCATGCTCCAGGATCTCGGCAATCCAGCCCTGGCCCGCCCCGTCCTCGCGGACCCCGCCGCCGCCCAGCTACGCTTCGCCCACCGGCACCCCCTCTACACCCGTCTCGCCCGCCTCACCATCGACACCACCGACCTCACCCCCGAAAGCACCGTCGAGACCGTCCTCACCGCCCTGAACCAGCCTCCGCACTCCCAACCCTGAGCGCCCACCGGACAGACTTTCAGCATCCAACTTCGCACACCCACTATTCCGCAGCAGGAGATCCCGCTGGCCACCCCACCGCCCACCCTCATCCCCGACCCGGACCAGTCCAGCCGAGACATACGCGGCTACATTCTCTTCGCCGTCGGCATCTTCCTCCTCCTCGCCCTGGCCTGGGACCTGCAAAAAGAGCTGCTGATCATCTACGTCAGCGCGCTCTTCGCCGCAGTCCTGATGCCGGCGGTTAACCGCATCACCGCCCTCGAGTTCCAGGGTCGCCACGTCTCCCGCCCCGCCGCCATCTTCCTCCTCATCGTCGGCGTGGCCTTCTTCGTGGCCATCTTTTTCATCGTCGGCCTCCCACCCGTCCTCCACGATCTCAACCTCTTCTCAGCCGAACTGCCCAAGCGCATTCCTGCCGTCGTCGCCAAGCTCAACAGGCTCCCCATCGCCAACAAGCTCGGAGTCGACGCCATCGCCCAACGCGCCGAAACAGCCCTCACCGCGACCGCGGGCTATCTCGTCACATCCCTGCCCAACTGGCTCACACACCTCTTCGACATCCTCTCAGCCATCTTCCTCTGCATCTACTTCATGCTCGAAGGTGAGCACGCCTACCGCTTCTTCCTCTCCCTCTTCCCTCGCGCCCAGCGCCTCCGCCTCGACGCCACCCTCAAGCGAGCCGACCAGAAGATGAGCAAGTGGCTTCTCGGCCAGGGCCTGCTCATGTTCTGCCTTGGCCTCTCGAGCACCATCGTCTTCGGCTTCCTGCATGTCCGTTACTTCATCCTCCTCGGCTTCCTCATGGGCCTCTTCAACATCATCCCCATCGCCGGCGGAGTCTTCACCATCCTCCTCGCCGCCGGAGTCGCGGCCCTCGACTCCTGGACCAAGATGTTCGGCGTCCTCGCCTTCTACCTCCTCTACATCAACCTGGAGAACGCCTACCTCACCCCGCGCATCATGCGATCCAGCGTCAACCTCATGGGCCTGACCATCCTCGTGGCCCTCCTTCTCGGCACCGCCATAGCCGGCATCGTCGGAGCCCTCGTCGCCGTCCCCACCGCCGCCCTCATCTCCGTCCTCCTCGACGAATACGCCGTCAAGAAAGACTGAACCCGCAAAGTTCCTCTCCGTTTGCTATGCTGAACCCACCCCTTAGAAGAGAGTGAGTTCAACGATGTCAGAAGAAGTAGTCAAGATTACTGTCCGCCCCAATGGCCCCCTGCGGGTAGAGGGCCCCATCGTCCTGAAGGACGCCGATGGCAAGGAGTGGGACCTGACAGGCAAGCCCGCTATCTCCCTTTGCCGCTGTGGACATAGCGAGAAGCGCCCCTTCTGCGACGGCTCACACAACCGCGTAGGCTTCCAGTGCGCCGCAACTCCAACCCTGCTCACCTAATTGCCCAAGTTGTGATGACCAAGATCCTGTTCGTCTGCGGTAAGAATCGACGCCGAAGTCGGAGGAGATCTTCGCCGGAACGGACGGGATGGAGGTTAGCTCAGCGGGAACGAGCCCCGAGGCGGAGTGCCCTGTGAGTTCGGATTTGTTGGATTGGGCGGATAAAGTATTTGTGATGGAGACGTCGCAGCGAAGATATCTGAATACTCATTTCAGAGATGTTTTGAAGAAGAAGCGAGTTGTCTGTTTGAGCATCCCGGATAACTACGAATACATGCAGGCTGAGCTTGTTGCCGCATTACGTGCAAAGATTCTTCCCTTGTTGCGCTGTGCCAGATGATGATTTCACTTTGAGGTAAAGTTCCATGAAGGTTCGCGATTCATTCACTATGTTGCTTGCTGGTTTTGCATTGGCTTCGGTCACGCTGTCTGTGCGAGCAGCGGCGCAGAAACCTGTCGATCCTAACGCGATTACGTTGCCATCAAGCAAACTAGACGAGTATGTGGGGCAGTACCGAGTCACAACAGAACCCGACGTCGTAAACGCCGTCAATCACGAAGGCAACAAACTGTACGTGGAGAGCGAGCGGTCGGCGCGAGTAGAGTTGCAGGCCGAATCGACAGACCACTTCTTCGTCTCCGGATCAGGTTTGCGGGTGCAGTTCCTACGCGACCCAGCAGGAAAGGTAACAGGGCTGAAGACTGTGTTTGGCCCTGGCCCTCGCTCAGCGGCCGGAGAGCGGACGCTGGAGCGCTTCAGCGATACACCAGTCCGATTGAATCACTTCCGCCAGTACGAACGTTCTGAGGCAATGATTCCAGTCCGCGACGGAGCGAAGTTACACGTAGTAATCCTGCGTCCAATCGGATCGGCCGCAAGCGGTGAACCAATCCCCGTCCTGATGGAGCGAACTCCCTACGGAACTGACCGTAACTCCTCCGACGGCATAAATGCAACGAAGCCTGAGCTCGCTGCCAGCGGGTACATCTTTGTCTTCGGCGATATCCGAGGGCGTTACGCATCCGAGGGCAAGTTCGTGATGAACCGTCCGGTCGTCGAGCACAAGACGAAGATGGATGTCGATGAAACCACCGACACCCACGACACAATCGACTGGCTCCTGAAGAACCTTCCCAACAACAGCGGCCGCGTCGGAGTCTTCGGCGTCTCTTATCCCGGATTCCTGGCGATGATGGCGGGCATCGACGCACATCCGGCAGTCAAAGCAATCTCCCCGCAGGCTCCGATGACCAACGTCTGGAAGGGCGATGATTTCTTCCACAACGGAGCCTTCCGCGAGACCTACGGCTTCGACTACGTGCAGCAACTCGAGGCCCAGAAAACGGACGTGCCGGTAAATGCAAAAGAGGACACCTTCGACTTCTTCCTGCACAACGTAAACTTTGCCGGCGCGGCCAAAAGCGCAGGAATGACCGACCTTCCCACAGCGAAAGCCTTCCTGAATCAGCCTTCGTACACGCCGTTCTGGCAGGCCATGGCTGTAGAGCCGCACCTGACCAAAGCTGAAGTTCCAACCCTCGAAGTAGGCGGATGGTGGGACCAGGAAGATATGTGGGGAACGCAGGCAGAGTACGCCGCGCTCGAACCGCACGACACCGATCACAATGTCTTCATGGTACTGGGACCATGGAACCATGGAGGCTGGGGGCCAACAACGCGGCACCTGGGCGCGCTCGACTTTGGCGCGGCCACAGGCGACCAGTACCGCAAAACGATCGAAGCCCCCTTCTTCGAGAAGTACCTGAAGGACAAGCCAGGCTTTGATCTCAAAGACACAGCCAGCTTCCGCACCGGAGTCAATCAGTGGGAGCGATACGAGGCATGGCCTCCCAAAGTAGGCTTCCACCCGGCAAAGCTCTACCTGACTGATGGAAATGGCTTGAGCTTCAACGCACCCGCAGCTGAGTCGAAGACGAGCTACATCGCAGACCCGGCGAACCCTGTTCCTTACCGAAACCGTCCCATCCAGGCGACATACGGAAATGGCTCAAAGTGGCGCACATGGCTTGTGGAAGACCAGAGCTTCGTCAGCAACCGCAGAGACCTCGCAAACTTCTCAACACCTGTGCTCGACAAGGACGTAACGGTCACCGGCGACATCGTGGCAGATCTCTATGCCGCCACCACAGGCAGCGACGCAGACTGGGTCGTCAAACTAATCGACGTCTATCCCGACGACGCGCCCAACGGCATGGCAGGCTATCAACTCATGATCGTCGACGAGATCTTTCGCGGACGTTACGCAAAGAGCTTCGAGAAGCCGGAAGCCATCAAGCCCGGCGAGGTGAACGAGTACAAGTGGAGCCTCCACGGTGCCGATCACACCTTCAAAAAAGGCCACAAAATCATGGTGGAGGTGCAATCGAGCTGGTTCCCCCTCTACGACCGCAACCCTCAGACCTTTGTCCCAAACATCATGACAGCGCCCGCAGACGCATACAAAGCGCAGACCCAAACCATCTACGAGTCTGCAAAATATCCGTCGCATCTGGAATTTTCCGTTCCAGAATAATCCGAATTGGGGGAGTACTTGACGATCAGGACCATCAGTACCCGTGAGGTCTACCGCAATCCATGGACGAGCGTCCGCGAAGATGTGATCGAGCGAGCGAACGGCCAGCGAGGAATCTACGGCGTAATCGATAAGGATCCAGCCTGTATCGTGATCCCGTTGGACAGAACAGACGAAGGCGATTTCCTCTACCTGATCGAGCAGTACCGATACACCGTCGGGGGCCGTTTTCTCGAACTACCGCAAGGGGGATGGGAAGTCGCCAACGTCGTGCCGGAAGATCTGGCTCGAGGAGAATTGAAGGAGGAGACCGGACTCACGGCAGAGCGAATGACGCCTTTGTCCACGCTTCAAATTGCATACGGAGTCATGAATCAGAAGCACTATGTATTTCTGGCCGAAGGGCTAACGATGGGAGAGTCCGATCCAGACGCAGAAGAAAGCGACCTCATCGTCCGGCGTGTGAAGGTATCCGAGTTCGAACAGATGATCATAGACGGCATAATCGTCGATAACTGCTCAGTAGCAGCATGGGGCCTTTACCGCCTATGGCAGGAAAGGAAAGCCGCAACGAGGTAGACACAACTTCGCCGTTCCATCAACCTTGTCAAGCCCATAATCTATATATCTATCATCAAATCAATAACATCCACCGTGCCGTAATAATTCCACCAAACTGCTATACTGGATATAGTGATGAAAACAGGAGCCCCAGCCAACAGCTGGGGCTCTTCCGTTTAAGTCCACAACTCCTTCAGAAGGAAGACCGTTCCCGACAAACTAAACAAAATGAATACTTTACAGATGCCAAATCCACCAAACCCTTGAATCAAGAGACTTTCTACTTCACGACAGGGCTGGTCCATACCTAGCTCATTTATATTGAATACTTTGCGAGAAAAGTATGGGGGGGTACTACTGAGGGTAAGCACTTTGCCGTAACGCCTCTCCCGCGTGGGCGTCGTCAGTCTGCAGTCTCTTCGCGATAAGAGCATCCAGCGAAAAAAGACCCGGACCGAAGGCCAGAACCATGATCGCTGCGAAGAGAAAGGTGTAGGGATCGGCTCC
>DATDHL010000729.1:0-7881 GCA_036521575.1 Edaphobacter sp.
CGGCATCTGTACCGCAGTACGCAGCCGGAGAAGTATGCGACTTTGTTTCTTGCTCACTACGATGTGGCAACGTCCATGCTGACTTACTCCAATGCGGGTCAGCTTCCACCGCTGGTGCTGGGGCGGGAGGGGTCGATTCGCAGGCTGGACCGTGGTGGGACGGTAGTTGGATTGATAGACGGGATGCAGTATGACGAAGGCCGGTTTCAGATGCAACCTGGGGATATCCTTGTGGCTTATTCGGACGGTGTGACGGAGCCGGAGAACGACTTTGGAGAGTTTGGTGAGGAACGGCTGATGGAGGTTGTGCGCCAGTATCGCGACCAACCGCTGCATGTGATTTCGTCCCAGGTGATGCAGGCTCTGGATGCGTGGATCGGGGCTGAAGAACAGCCGGATGACATTACGTTGGTTCTGGCTCGGCAGGTCTGAGGCCTTTAGCCGCTCAAAGACTGTCGCGTAGAAACGCAGGAACCATAAGGAAGTTCATACTCTAAGGCTGCTTTGTCTGCTGTCTCTCAGGAATCGCGACACTGTTACGCTGGCTGGCCTTGAGATCTTTATACCGATTGAGTTCTCGCATGGCGTCTTCCTGCCGCCCCATTCTCCGATATGCAATCTGCAGTTGGTAATGCACAATCGCGTTGTCTGGATCGAGCTTCGCTGCCGTTTCCAAATGCCTCGTTGCCTCATCGACGAGGCCCTGATCCAACAGCACCTTGCCAAGCTGATACTGTGCCTCTGGATAATTAGGGTTTATCGTCAGCACCGACCGCAGCAGCGGAATCGCCGACTCTTTCTGCTGCGTCTCCAACATTGCAAACGCGAGGTAATATTTCGCGTCCAGGTCCTGCGGATCGAGCTTTAGCTCTGTTTGCAGCTCTACGATCGCCTCCGCAGGCCGGTCCAAACGGATCAGCGTTGTTCCCAACTCATAGTGAACATCAGCCATCGACGGATTCTGAATAGCGAGTGACTGAAGACAGGCGGCCGCTCGTTCGAAGGTTTCGGATGCCGTGTAGAGTTTGCAGACCAGCAACCGTACATCCGATGGGACATCCCGTTTGCTTAGGATGTCGGCGATCGCATTGGCCTGCAACGGTTGATGCGTGCGTGTCAGTGAGTAAGCCCAGGCATAAGCTGTCCGGGTATCCTGCATCGTCAATTTACTGATGGGAGCAAAGTTGTTTTCTGCTTGCGTAAATTTTTCCAGTGAAAACTGCGACATCGCAAGCATCAGCCGGCCTCGCTCGTCCCCCGGGTTTGCAGAGACAGCGATTGTTAGAGCCCGCGCGCTTTCTTCATAATTCTCAATCTGGAATGCCGCCGTCCCCAAGTTCCGCATGAGTGCAGGGGTGGATGCGCCCCAGTGTTCGGCCTCCTGGAAATGCTTCAGGGCATCGCCATACCGCTGTTCCCGCGCCTCGGCTGTCCCCCAATCATTGAAGCCATTAGCCAGAATCTGTCGCAGTCGATGCTCTCGCACCCTGAGACTCTTGGCTTGTTCGACAGAGAGCCCGGAACGTCTCTGCGCGGCATGAGTCTCGTCGATCTGCTTTGCTGCTAATTCCGTGAGCAATTGCGACGAAGCTGCTACCGCTGCCGGATCGCCCGATGATGTCGTTTGCTGCTGTTTGTCCAGCAACGTTTGTAGGCTTTGAGTTGAATCAATTGTGGTATGGGAGTGGTTCGTACTGGATCGCTGCTGCGGATAAACATGGAATCCCCCCATGATCCAAATGACGAACAGCATCGAGAGCAATGAGAGGCGAACCGAGAAACCCATAAATCTTATATTGACAGGTCAACACCGCAGCCGCGATAGAAACGCGACGAAAGTACGGGGAAAGCATAGAGGCAAAACGGGCAGATTCCGGTTTTAGGAATCTGCCCGTAGAGTGGGTTAGAAGTTCACATGGAGACCATACTGGATCTGACGGGCGTTCCCGATCAGACCGCTTGAGGTGCCGAAGCCCGTCTGCAGGTCCTGGGAGCTGACGATGTTGTTCGTCGCGCTGCAGGGAGCAAAGAGGGCATGGCCCGTGCTTGCGTTCGTTCCAATCGGCCCTCCACAGTTGACCGCCGAGATAGGCGAGCCCTGCGAGAGCGAACCGGGGTTGAAGTTCGGATGGTTGAAGAGGTTGAAGAAGTCCAGGCTGAACTTGATCGTGGCCTTCTCGTGGAACAGGGGCCAGTTCTTGTCCAGAGACATATCCGTGTTGTTGAAGTTCGGTCCGCCAACGAAGCCCCTCCGAGCCATGTTGTTGGGAAGCGTGCCAAGCGCATACCCGATCAGGGTAAATGCTCCCGGATTCACAATCGTATTGTTGTGACGGCCAATAACTGGGCTTTGTCCCGTCGCCAGAGGCCGCTGCGGCGACGTAAAGCCAGTCTGTACCAAGGCACCGCTCTGGTTTAGCTGGCTCGTATACGTTGCACCGGTAGCCGGGTTGATGCCGAGGTTGTTCTCGTGCGCTCCCTGGAAGATGGTGAAGTTGTTGCCATTCTGCGACGAAATGATTGTCGCCAGTTCCCATCCTCCCAGCACTCCGCGCATCATGGCATTGGATCCCTGCAGTTTCGGCAGGAACCAGATCGCGTTGGCAACGAACATGTTGGGGCGATTGACGTTTGAAGTACCGTAGTCCAGCCGAGGCATCGTGAAGTAGGTGCGCGTCTGGTTGCCGATACCTCCGCTGGAATCGTCGGTCTGGACGTCCGTCAGAGTGTGCGACCACGTATACCCAGCGCCCAGCTGTAGGATACTGCCAATGTGGCTGGTCAGCGATACCTGCAGGCCGTTGTAGTTTGAGCTGCCTCCATGCGCCCAGTAGTTCAAGGTTCCGTTGTTTCCTCCCGCTGGATATGGACGCAGCTTATTGACATCCCCGCTGTTGGCGAAGGTTGCCGTCATCCAGTTGCCTTGTGCAATCGAGTTGACGTCGTACGAGTTAGTCAGGTGTATGCCACGATTTCCCACATATGCCACCTGGAAGATCGTATTTTTGGCCAACTGCTGTTCGACAGCCAGGTTCCACTGCCAGGAGTTAGGAAGAGTGGAACTCGGATCCTCTCCACCAGCCGGGCTGGCCGTTCCTGAGAGGCTCGAAGGAGTCGCTCCGCCCAGGGTGCGGGCGAAGTTGTTCGTCGTCAGAGCGAACGGAGCATTGGCAACGAGAGTGTACCGCGACACACGTTCCCGCTGAAAGAATTGACCCACACCGGCGCGAAAGACCGTCGTTCCTGTTCCCAATGCATCCCATGCCACGCCTATACGAGGCGCGAAATGGTTATGTCCGTTGTTTACCAAGGACCGGTTTGGTCCGGGTGTGCCATGGCTGAAGTTGGTTCCGAACTGGGTGTTGGCAGCTCCGCATGGATCCTTTCCAGGCGCAACCCACAGACCGTTGCAGGCGTCGCTGGCAGGCTTAGCAGGATCGTAAAGCTGCGGCTGGAAGCTGGTGAGCTGGTCGTTCGGCTGGAACGCCGCCAGCAGCAACGAGTAACGAACGCCATAATTGAAGGTTACACGCGGCAGGACCCTCCAGGTATCGCCAGCATAGAACTCGTAGTCGCGCCACCGAAGCTGGGCTCGGACGTTGGTCGACGTTTCGTTGATGTTGAAGATATTCCCGGTCAGTTCCAGGTTCGCCAGCGTATCGTTGGTGTCGATACCGCCGGCAGTCTTCGCTATGCTACCGCCAACGGTCGGACGCTCGCCCGTACTGCTGTTGACGTCCTCATCCTTGCCGTTGAATCCGAAGAGCACGCCGAACTTGAAGTTATGCTGCCCCTTCACCCACGAGACGTCGTCGCGGAAGTTGTAGATATCCAACTGGTTCTGCCAGGGCGCCTGCAGCGACGTGTTGCCGCCGTAGGAGCCAAAATTAACCTGCGGAACTCCCAGCGCACTGTGCTTCAACGAGGCCGCATACAAGGTGGGAACGGCAGCCGTTATCTGCGTCAGAAGACCCGGGTTTGTACCGCCGGGCGTAATCGTAATGCGATTGTTGGAGTAGTTGAACGCCGCATCGTTGACGAGCGTGCTGCGAATCGTCGAGGTCCAGTGCGTAGTAAAAGACTTCGACGGCTGTGCCCAGTTGCTGTTCAAGGCCGGAAACACCGTGTCGCCCCAGTAGCCTGCGTTGAAGGCCGGGTTGCTCCATGAGTCCTGGGTGTAACGGCCCATGATGTGGTTGGAGTGATTCAGATCGAAATCGCCACGAGCGTTCTCCTGCCTCCAATTCAACGCCGTCGGAAGCGAGGCCGACCAGTTCTGTCCATTTGAGTTCAGCGCGCCATTCGCAGTGTTAGGTAATGGAAGCATCTGCATCATCGTCGCCGCCGAAGGGTCGACCGCGGCCAGCTTCAGTGGCCCCGCCAACTTCCCTGCGGGAACACTGCTGAAGTTCGGCGAGCCCGATGTGTTGCAGCCAAGCACCGAAAAGTCGCCGGTCCGTTCGGCCGCTGTGGGTACGCAGGCGCTTACCTGCCGACCCTTGATCTCATGGTTCCACTCCTGACTCCAGAAGAAGAACAGTCTATCTTTGAGGACTGGCCCGCCGATCGAATAGCCCCAGTCATTGCGCCGCTGCTTATCCTTGCCGTTCAGCGGCAGGCCCTTGCCCCCGTTTGGTGCCGAGAAATACGTATACGTGTTCAGCGCATCATTGCGTCCGTTGTAGAACACGCTGCCATGGAAGCTGTTCGAGCCGCTGCGAGTGATAATGCTGATCACAGCGCCCGAAGCCATCCCATACTCAGGCCCATAGCTGTTCAGCAGCATCTTGAACTCGGCTATTGCTTCGTTCGACGGATAGATCAGGATCGTGCGGTTCGATCCGGTGTCGTTGTTGTTCACGCCATCGACCAGGAATAGGTTGTTTGTCGTCGGATTGCCGTTGACCGACATATCCACGCCGCCGTTCAGTCCCTTGCCTGTATTCTGGAAGTTGTTCGCTGCCGAGACGCCGGGTTGAAGCTGCGTCAGCTGCACAAAGTTGCGGCCGTTCAGCGGAAGCTCCCTCACTTGAGTTCCATCGACGGTGACGCCCAGGCTTGCGCTATCCGTCTGTACTTGCAACGAATTTGCTTGTACTGTAACCGTCTCAGTTACACTTCCAACCTGCAGCTTGGCATCCACCGTTGTCGTCGTGTCAACGTGGACGACTGCATTCTTCACCGTAAATTCCTTGAAGTTGCCGGCCGAAATCCTAACTTCGTATGTCGAATCTGGTAGTTCCGGTACGGTGTAATTGCCTTGTGCATCTGTTGTGGCGGTAAATGCTTTGGATGTCGCAATGTTTGTGACGGTTATTACCGCAGCCGGGACAGCGGCTCCGGAAGCATCCGTAACCGTGCCACTTATCGTCCCGGTAAGTTTCTGCGCATGCGCTGAAAGCGTCCCTAGCAATAGAACTGCGATTAGCGCCGTAAGAAGCGACCAGCTTGCTGATCTTTTCATCGATTGCCTCCCATAAAAGTTAAGTGTTCAGGTCGATAAGTGCTGCCCTGACTTGTCGCCGCAAATGCGGGTGGACAGCTCCAGTTCTTATTTTCTTTTTGCTTTTGCGCGTGCGTGCGTGCAGTGCACTGTCAACTGGCTTGCTCGTTCGGCAGACACAATATCCGTTGCGTCTTAGAAATTCGCAAACACTCAAAACAGCAAAACGCACAGTCGATCGCAGTTTGAATAAACAAAAGGGGGGAGTTCCAAGCTGCGAGAGCATTTAAACGCTTTAGTTCTGCGTTTGTCAAGAACTTCGCATCCTTGGAGGTTCGCTTTCACAGGCTTTTCGAATCAGTAGGCAGCGCTGTCGCACCCCTCCAACTCACGTCATGCATTGCTCGCACACCGCTTCCGTCGCAGACGCTGATCACTTCCGCTCAGGCTCACACTACGTGGCCGGACCTGTCAACAAGCTCAATTAATTCAGTGTTTTCCAACGGGAGCAATCTCCTTCGCGTCCACCACTCCACGTCCCTCGAGCACCGCGTAAAACTGATCCACTTTCAGACCACTCAATTTCTCCACCTTCCCCGAAGGCCAGCGCACCTCCACCGAATCGATCTTTGTCGTTTGTCCCAGCCCGAAGTGCAGACGCAAATCATTCTGCGAAAGATAGCTCCCGCCGCTCCGCACCTCATCGGTCTGGGTCATGCCTCCGGCCGTAATCGTTACCCGCGCTCCCAATGCCAGTCGATTGCTCTTCGTACCCGCGAGTTCGAAACTCACCCAGTGTGTGCCCGAGACACCCTTATTGTGCAAGATCATCGCCGCGCCATCGATATCCGAGACTATGACATCCACATTGCCGTCATTATCCAGATCTGCAACTGCGAGTCCGCGGCTCACGCGTGGTTGCTCGAGCGCGGGCCCAGCCTGCTGACTGGCATCGCAGAACATACCGTTACGTTCATTCATGAAGAGGTTCTTTGGCTGCCTATATCGAGCTCCCGAAGAGAGTGAATCTACCTGTGGATATACCTGCCCATTCACTGCGATCAGATCCAGCCATCCATCGTTGTCCAAATCTACAAATGCAGTGCCCCACTTTACCCAAGGGACCGTCGTCAACGCGACTCCGGCATCGTAGGAGATATCGCGAAAGTCATAATTTCCCAGGTTCTTGTAGAGCGCATTGTCCTCGTCTGCGAAGTTCGTCACATAGATCGAGAACCGCCCCGAGTGATCATAATCTCCCACGGCTATGCCCATGGATCCCTGTTCCGATCCGTCTGCGCTGACCGCAGTGCCGGACTCGAGCCCGATCTCCGTAAACCTTCCCTTGCCGTCATTGCGGTAGAGAAAGTTCGGCGTCGAATCATTGGCGACGTAAATATCCGGCCTGCCCTTATTGTCGAAGTCCGACCAGATAACTCCCAGCCCGTAATAGCCGTTTGGGTCGCTGACCCCCGCAGCCTTCGAGACGTCTGTAAAGGTTCCGTCGCCGTTGTTGTGGAAGAGTGCGTCGCCAGCGCCCTTCAGCCCGCGTGGACCGCATTGCACATCGATTCCGCGATACTTGCAGGTGGGTGCCTTGCCGAAGGCGGGAAGGTCGGTCAGCTTGAAATCGACATAGTTGGTGACCATAAGGTCCACAAAGCCATCGCCGTCGTAATCGCCAAACGCCGCCCCGGTGGACCACCTCCCATCCGTGACTCCGGCTTGCTTCGCCACGTCTGTGAAGGTTCCGTCGCCATTGTTGCGGTAAAGAACATTGCCACCAAGACAAGTTACATAGATGTCTGGATAACCGTCGTTGTTGTAGTCCCCGACTGCCCCGCCCATTGCGAAACACGGTGTCGTCACCCGGGCCTTTTCGGTCACATCGGTAAAGGTGCCGTCATGATTATTGTGATAGAGCACACTACGCGCTTTCTCGCCCTTCAACGCCATCTCCACCGTCGGAGCATTGGTGAAGTACAGGTCGGGCCATCCATCGCGATCGTAATCCACCACGATGACCCCGCCGCTCATCGACTCCACGATGTACTTTTTCTCCGGAGCAGAGAGATGACGGAAGTGGATGCCCGTGCTCTCAGTGATATCAATCAGAGCAGGAACAGCGCGATTTCGGCATATCTGGGCTTTCGCTCCCGGAGGCGGAAGTGAAGAGGGGCTGTGGGCCTGCGCGACCAGGTTCAGCGCAACGATAACATGGGTGATCCAGAGCGTGATTCCACGCCAACTCCCAGACGCTGCAACAAGAATGGGGGCGCCAAAAAGGGGCCGAAAGAGAGAACGCGTTGAAGACATTCAAAAAAAATAGTACGCGAGAGTCCAGCCTGCCCATAGCCAGATCATTCTATTTAGGGGAGGTCTGTGCCCGTTAGAGCAGGGCGATAGAGCGTGATCAGTCTATCGATCGGCGATCGTAA
>DATDHL010000730.1:0-3687 GCA_036521575.1 Edaphobacter sp.
GGGCCGCTCAGGCTGCGGACAGAGACTTGGCGGGTGAACATCCGCTTGAGGACTTCGACGATCAGCAGCGAGCCTTTTTTGTTGTAGTCCCACGAGGCTACGACGGCCTTGCCGAGGGATAGGCGCTCGACCTTAACCGGGGGCTGAACGTACTTGAAGCCAAGGCGGTAGTCCTTGACGCCGTCGCCACGGTCGGCGAGCTCGGGCGTGATCTGCATGGGCAACGTTTGACCGTTGCGGAGGATCTCGAGAGATGCGGGCTTGCCGGCCTGGTCCTGCAGGTGGGCTAGCAGGGCGGGGACGGAGTGGAGCTGGAGGCCGTCGATGGAGAGGATTTGGTCCTTGGGCTGGAGGCCGGCACGGATGGCGGGCATATTGGGCTCAAGGGAGTCGACCTGGACGGGCGTGGGCTGCATCTTGGGGATGAGGCCGAGCTTGTCTAGGGAGAAGTTGTCCGGGCCGCCTTTGGATTCGACGAGGAGCTTGCTGTCGACGCGCTGGCCGTTGTGAAGATAGGAGAAAGCGACGGGCTGGTTGATGTTGAGCAGGGAGCGAATAGCTACCTGGTCCCAGGTGGGGTTCTCGACGGTGTCATAACGGACGATGAGGTCGCCTGCTTGAATGCCGGTGGTGGTGGCCTGAGTTTTTGCTGGGATGTAGTCGGTCTGGGCCGGGCCGCTGATGTACTCCTGGACCTCATTGTGCAACATGTAGACGCCGGTCATGAGGGCGATGGCGAGGGCGAAGTTGGCGAACGGGCCGGCGAGGGCGACGAGGATGCGCTGCCAGCGGGGATGAGCGTTGAACTCGCCGGGATCGCCTGTGGGGGCTTCGCCGGGGTTATCGCCTGCCATCTTGACGTAGCCGCCGAGGGGGAGAAGGGAGATGCGGTAGTCGGTGTCGCCGCGCTTGATGCCGAAGAGGCGCTTGCCGAAGCCGATGGAGAAGGTCTCGACGCGGATGCCGCAGAGCTTGGCGACGGCGAAGTGGCCAAATTCGTGGACGAGAACCATGATGCCAAGGACGATGGCAAGTTCGAAGATTGTTGACATGGGAGAGTTGGGGACCTCGTTCGGGTGGTGGCTTTGCTGGCTATCGTAGAACGCCGGTGGATTGGCGGGCAATCACTTCGCGCGCACATTCCCGCGCGGCAAGATCAGCTTGAAGCACCTCGTGGATAGACGATGGCCTTGGGCCCGATGTTAGCGACAGCACTTGTTCTATTGTACGCGGGATGCCCATGAAGGGGATACTACCTTCGAGGAAGGCGGCTACGGCGATCTCGTCGGCTGCGTTGAGGGCGATACAGGCCTTTCCGCCAGCCTCTGCGGCCTCATAGGCCAGGCGGAGGCCTGGGAAACGGGCGAAGTCGGGCTGGGAGAAGTCCAACTGGCTCAATGCGGCGAGGTCGAAGGTGAGATCGACCTTGCCTTCCACGTCGACGCGCTCGGGGTAGGCGAGGGCGTAGAGGATCGGAAGGCGCATATCCGTCACGGAGATCTGCGCGAGGATGCTGCCGTCGACAAATTCAACCAGGGAGTGGACGATGGACTGGGGGTGGATTGTGGTGCGGACCTGTGCCGGGGGCAGGGAGAAGAGGCGGCAGGCCTCGATGACCTCGAAGCCCTTGTTCATCATGGTGGCGGAGTCGATGGTGATGCGCTGGCCCATGACCCAGGTGGGGTGCTTGAGGGCCTGGGCGGGGGTGATGTGCTCGAAGTCGGCCAGCGGGGTGTTGCGGAAGGGGCCTCCGGAGGCGGTGAGCCAGACCTGACGGACCTCGGAGCAGCGGCCTCCGCGCATGCATTGGTGGACGGCGTTGTGCTCGGAGTCGATGGGCAGGAGGGCTACCTTGTGCTCGTGGGCTGCGGCGATGATGAGTTCGCCTGCGGCTACGAGGCACTCCTTGTTGGCGAGGCCGATGGTTTTGCCGGCCTTGACGGCGGCGTAGGTGGCTTCGAGTCCGGCTACTCCGACGATAGCGGAGACTACGAAGTCGACCTCGGGGAGCGTTGCGGCTTGGATGGTTCCGGCGGTGCCGTGAAGGACGTCGGTGCCGGTGTGGCCCGCGGCGCGGAGTCGAGCGGTGAGATCGGCGGCCAGCTTCTCAGTGGCTACGGAGATGACCTTCGGCTGCCAGCGGAGGCACTGGTCGAATGCGGCGTCGATATTGCGGCCTGCGGCCAGAGAGATGACCTGGTATCGGTCGGGGAAGGACTCGCAGATGGAGAGAGTCGAGTTGCCGATGGAGCCGGTAGAGCCGAGGATTGCCAGTTTCTTCACGAAGGTTATTTTCTCAGAGTACGGATTGTTCTGCGTTGCCTTTCTGAATGCTGGAGTCCGATACCCCTCCCCCCATACTTTTCCCGGTTAAGTATTAATAATCAAATACTTAGGCGGGTAATAGCATGCCTGACGCAGGTGAACCCGTAAACCGATAATGGGCTTACCATGACAGGGCAGCGCTAGTACCTATTTGTAAATCAACACTTTACCGTCCCCATATCAAGAGCGACAATGACGCATGGCCGATAAAGATACCGAGGCTACTAAGCCTAAATACTGGAGACTTTTTGAAGTGGGGGCGGCGACGATCAATGTCGCTTCAATCGTGGCCATTATCACTATCCTCCGCAACCCTGAATGGCATGAGCATCTACTCCGGCTCATGGGGAGAGGTTGGGATGTATTCGTGTCGCAAGATGTCGGCTCAACGAGTCGCGGAGTTATTAACGGATTGTTTGAAGTGTTTTTGAGCATAGCTGCGGTGGCCATTATGACCGGCTACTTTCTGGGGTTAAAGAAATTTCAAAAACACTGGTTGGAGACGGCCATCGTCGCACTATTTGCCTTTCCCACAGTAGCCTTTGTCATATATGGGACGCAGTTCGCTTGGGAGGTAGCTAAGGCTGGCTATGAAGACCACGAGTACCTCAAGGCCAAAAATAAAAACCTAATGTCAGACATCTCTACTCTGCGAAGCCATCCGATTGTCCAAGAAGTTCCTGTAACAGTGGAATCGAAGGTAATAACGGCAGAGTACCTCGCTTATACGTTCGATTTGTCAATGCATCTGAAAGGAATTCTTCAGTCAACCAAAGTCTTTGTGTCTGCCGCTCCGAGTTCTCCTCAATCTAAAAAATTGGCCAGTGTGACCACTGCCCTCATCGCAGATGCTTGCTATCGAGTTCCAAGTCACGATTGTGAAGTCGGGGGAGGGGGGTGGATGGCGAATCCATATACAGTCCGGAAGGCAGAATATCGGCTTTCTACCGATCCGCCCGAAAAGGGCATCATCGTTCGTTCAGAGTCTGAAGACGCGGCGTCAATGATGGCGAGCACCCTAGGCAAGTTGTTTTCGGATGTCATTTGGAAGCAAGAAATGCCAAAGCAGATGAACGAGTTTATCCCGCACGATGGATATAAGACCTTCGTATGGGTTGAATTTGGGAAGCAGGTTAAAACGCACGAATATGTTTGCGGAGGATCGGAAGGGGAAAATCGATCACCATGCGTTTACATGCTTGGATTGGACCAACGGGCCAACCAGCACTAGGAGGCTAGATAGCTCCCGAGACGTGCGGGTGCTTGTACTCGTCTCGATTATTGACGTTGGGCTTGCGATGGTTTTCAAAGTCCTTGCGGGCGCCTTCAATGCCATCCTGATAACCGCGTCGTCCGACTTCC
>DATDHL010000731.1:0-3319 GCA_036521575.1 Edaphobacter sp.
TCCTCGGCTAGGCCGCGCAGGACGGCGAGACTTGCAAGGACACCGAGGCATCCGTCGAGCCAGCCGCCGTTTGGGACGGAGTCGAGGTGGCTGCCGAGGATGAGGGTTTGGTCGGAGGCTCCGGGAAGCGTCGTCCAGGAGTTGCCTGCGGCGTCGTAGTGGTGTTCGACGGGCAGGCCTTCCAGTTTGGTCTGGAACCAGGCGCGGGCTTTGAGCCACGTCGGGGTCCATGCAATGCGCTGGGCACCATGATCGTCCGCGGTCAGGGCGCGAAGTTCCTGCAGGTCAGAGATTGCTCTGCGTGCATCTGCGGGCATGCGTCTTCTCTCCTAGAGATGACAGGTTACTCCTGTCGTCTGGATCGGGCGAGTGTTATCGCATGGCCGTTTGCCTATTGGGCCGGATCGTAGTTCAGGTTAGGTCCGAGCCATCGCTCAACCTCTGCTACGCTCATGCCCTTGCGTACGTGATAGTCGACGACTTGATCACGGTCGATCTTACCGAGACTGAAATAACGCGATTGTGGGTGAGCGAAGTAGAGTCCGCTTACGCTCGATCCGGGCCACATCGCGAACGACTCGGTAATGAGCATTCCGGTGTTTGCCTGGACATCGAGCAGACGCCAGATGGTGCCCTTCTCCGTGTGGTCTGGGCACGCCGGATAACCCGGGGCTGGCCTGATTCCGCGGTACTTTTCGTGGATGAGATCTTCGTTGCTCAGACCTTCTTCAAGACCGTAGCCCCATTCGTCGCGCACTCGCTTGTGGAGGCATTCGGCGAAGGCTTCAGCGAGACGGTCGGCAACTGCCTCCGCCATGATTGCGTTGTAGTCGTCGTGCTCGGCTCTGTAGCGATCGCATAGACCTTTCAGGCCTATGCCACTCGTGACGGCGAAGCCTCCGATGTGATCGGGCAGCCCTGTCTCCTTCGGCGCGATGAAGTCGGCGAGCGAACGGCATGGCTCGCTGCCTTCCCGGTTTGCTTGCTGACGGAGGAAGTGGAATCGCTCGATCACTTTTTCGCGTGTGTCGTCGGCGTAGAGTTCAATGTCGTCGCCCACTGCGCTGGCAGGAAAGAAGCCGTATACGCCGCGCGCCGTAATCAGGCTCTTCTCAATGATGACGTCGAGGAGAGCATTGGCGTCGGTGAATATCTGACGCGCTTGCTCACCCTGCTCCTCGTGCTCAAGAATGCGTGGGTAAACGCCTTTCAGCCCCCAGGCGTGGAAGATTGGCGTCCAGTCAATGAAGTCGCGCAGTATTGCCAGCGGAAAGTTGTCGAGCACACGCACGCCGGTGAATGCGGGGACGGGCAGGTCTTCGGCGCGCCACTCGATCGGAATCCGCCTTGTACGAGCAGTTTCAAGGGAGACGACTTTCTGACGGGGCGCGGTGTGGGCTTTGCGCACCGCCTCGTATTCGGCGCGATGCTTCGCCACAAATTCCGGTTTGCGCTCATCACTTAGAAGGTTGGTCGTCACGGGCACCGCACGGCTGGCATCGAGCACGTGAACCACTGGCTCGCTGTAGTGTGGCGCGATCTTAATGGCTGTGTGGGCGCGGCTAGTGGTTGCACCGCCGATGAGCAGCGGCAATTTGAAGCCCTGGCGCTCCATTTCGCGGGCCACATGGACCATCTCGTCGAGAGACGGCGTGATCAGGCCACTGAGGCCGATCATGTCTGCCTTCTCCAGCTTGGCGCGTTCGAGGATCTTTTCGGCGGGGACCATTACCCCCATGTCGATGACCTCGTAGTTGTTGCAGGCGAGGACGACGCCGACGATGTTCTTGCCGATGTCGTGCACATCTCCTTTGACCGTTGCGAGGACGATCTTTCCTTGCGTCCTGACCTCCTGGCCAGCCGCAGCCATCGCAGCCTTCTCGGCTTCCATGAAAGGGGTCAAATAGGCCACCGCCTTCTTCATCACACGAGCGGATTTGACGACTTGCGGCAAGAACATCTTGCCGGCTCCGAACAGATCACCCACTACACCCATGCCCGCCATCAGCGGGCCTTCGATCACCAAGAGAGGACGGCCCAGCTTCGCGCGGGCTTCTTCGGTATCGATATCTATGTATGCGTCGATGCCCTTGACCAACGCGTGAGAAAGGCGCTCCTCGACTGTGCCGTTGCGCCATTCCTCGGCTTTCTTTTCATTCGTTACTACGCCGGCGCCTGCGGCCTTCAAAGCTTCGCCGTGTTCGACAAGGCGTTCGGTCGCGTCTGGCCTGCGATTCAGCAACACGTCCTCGACCAGCACCTTCAACTCAGGCTCGATCTCTTCGTACACCTCGAGCATTCCGGCATTCACGATCCCCATGTCCATGCCCGCCGCGATGGCATGGTAAAGAAACGCGGAATGCATGGCCTCGCGAACCTTGTTGTTGCCTCGAAAGCTGAACGAGATGTTCGAGACGCCACCGCTGACCTTCGCGTGCGGCAGGTTGGCTTTGATCCAGCGCGTGGCGTTGATGAAGTCAACCGCGTAGTTGTTGTGCTCATCCATGCCCGTGGCAACGGTCAGGATGTTGGGGTCGAAGATAATGTCTTCGGGTGGAACGCCGACTTCGTCGACCAGTATCCGGTAGGCGCGCGCGCAGATGCGGATCTTATCCTCGTAAGTCGCAGCCTGGCCTTGTTCGTCGAAGGCCATCACTACTACTGCCGCACCATACTTGCGCACGGTAGCGGCGTTGTGACGAAACTTCTCTTCGCCTTCCTTCAGCGAGATTGAATTTACGATGCCCTTGCCCTGCAGGCACTTGAGTCCCGCCTCAATGACCTCCCATTTTGAGGAGTCCACCATGAACGGCACCTTGGCGACCTCAGGCTCGCTCGCCAGTAATTGTAGAAAACGGCTCATGGCCACGACGCCGTCGATCATGCCCTCGTCCATGCAGATGTCGATGACGTTAGCCCCGTTCTCGACTTGCTGCCGGGCTACGCTTACGGCTTCTTCGTATTTGCCTTCCTTAACCAGCTTGGAGAACTTGGGCGAACCAGCGACGTTGGTCCGCTCGCCGATCATGATGTAGACGCCGGGCTGTTGGGTAAATGGCTGTGATCCGGATAGACGAAGGGGCTTTGTCTCCGTGGCCGCCGCCACGGTTACACTTTCGGCCACGCTGCTCATGCTCTACTCTCAATCTGGGGGGCGGAGAATGCCTCAGTGGACTTCATTTCCAATTCTCGGGGAGCCTTGCCTTCGAGTGCTTTGGCGATTGCTGCGATGTGCTCGGGGGTGTTGCCGCAGCAGCCACCGGCGATATTGATCAGTCCATCGCGTGCGAAGTCGCCGAGATAACGGGCCATGTCTGAC
>DATDHL010000732.1:0-5824 GCA_036521575.1 Edaphobacter sp.
AGGTACTCCATGGCGATGAAGGATTGGCCTTCATGTTTGCCGACCTCATAGATCGTGCAGATGTTGGCATGATTCAGCGCGGATGCAGCACGGGCTTCACGGTCGAAGCGACTCAACGCTTGTAGGTCGGAGGCGAACCCGTCAGGAAGGAACTTCAAGGCGACAAAGCGCTGGAGCGTAGTGTCCTCCGCTTTATAGACAACGCCCATCCCACCGCTGCCGAGCTTATCAACGATGTAGTAATGAGAGATGGTCCGGCCGATAAGAGAGGACGAGTCTGCCATCAGGTGGTCATCTTAGGTGGGGCCAAGAAGCAAGTCAACGAAGCGAGACGTTCACGGGCTAAGTCCTGATAAGCGCGCTTACCTGGTCCAGCGGCTCAGGCCGCCTCGCCGTGATTCCTGCCGAATCAGCGCCTGGGCTCTGTTATCCAGCAGAAATCTCCTGCAGCTCTGCCGTCACCGTTGTCTTTGCCTTCCGCCCCAACTTTCCCCCAGCGCAGAATCCAGATAATCTATCTCTTTGTGCCTTAGGCGCAGACACACTACATGCGAGCCCTGATTCTCTCCGACATCCACGCAAACCTCGAAGCCCTCAACGCGGCGCTCGAGGCCGCCGCCCCCTTCGACGTCCTCTGGAACCTCGGCGACGTCGTCGGATACGGAGCCAGCCCCAACGAGGTCATCGACATCGTCCGCTCCAGCGCCCAGCTCAACGTCCGCGGCAACCACGACCGCGTCTGTTGCGGCCTCACCTCCGCCCTCGGCTTCAATCCCGTCGCCCGAGCCGCCGCCAACTGGACCCGCGAAGCCATGACTCCCGCCAACCGCGACTGGCTCGCCAACGTCCCCCAGGGTCCAATCCAGCCAACCGACTACCCCGACGTCAATCTCGCCCACGGCTCCCCTCTCAACGAGGACCAGTACATCCTCAGCATGCGCGACGCCTGGGCCCCTCTCCAACAAGGCCCCTCCATCACTTTCATCGGCCACACCCACCTCCAGGGAGGCTTCGCCCAAAAGGGCCACGACTGGCACGAGTTCCGCCCCCAGTACGACTCCCGCAACGAACCCAGCACCTGGACCCTCACCCTCACCCCGGGCACCCGCCACCTCATCAACCCCGGCTCCATCGGTCAGCCCCGCGACAACGACTGGCGCGCCGCCTTCGCCATCTACGACACCGAGGCCGCCCAGATCACCTTCCACCGCATCCCCTACGACGTCACCGCCGCCCAGGGCCGCATCCTCCTCGCCGGCCTGCCCGAGCGCCTCGCCGCCCGCCTCCGCGAAGGCCGCTAACTCACCCCGTATTCCGCAATAACGAAATTCTAAGAAGCCTAGCCGGTCGTGTGGTCGACAATGATCTTCCAGCCCTGATCGGTCTTTTCCAGCACCAGGGAGAAGATCCCTTCGGCATTCCCGCCATCCTTTTTGCTGCGGTCGAGATGGTATCTCCCGATGACGACGGCGAATCTCTCGTCGAGCGGATGCGCCTCGAGCTCGGAAAAGCTGAGGGTTCCCATTGCAGCGCGGCTGGGATAGTTGTGGCGGTACGCGTCGAGCATCCCTTCGAATCCGCGATTGACGACTCCGGTCACAAAGATCGTGTCAGGGGAGTTTTTGTAGGACTGGGTAAAGCCCTCAAGATCGCCGCGGTTCCACGCAGCCTCCTGAGCAAGCAGGACTTTGATGACATCCAGCTCCGCCTTGGGAACGGGCTTAAGCTGGTCGTTCTGAGCAAGCGCGCAGCAGGGTGCGGCGAAGGGAAGCAGCAGAACGAGGGCAAGAGCGGCGAGACGGAAGCGCACGGTGTCACCTCTGGGGATCTATCGATAACTGTAGCAAAGGTGCAGCCTTAAGATGGTAAGTGGCGAGGGGTGCGTCCTTTAGGAAGATTCTGCATAAGTTCCGAGCCGAATCGGTTTTGAAAGGGCGCTGAGTTAGCCGCCGTAGATCGCCGCTAATCAGTTTTGAAAGGGCGCGGCTTCAGCCACGCCGCAAATGGCTCCAACAACTCTGGGCTTTCCTCTGGGCTAAAGAGGGTGCTAAAAAGCCCGTTTTGCTTAAGGGCACGGCTTCAGCCGTGCCGCAAGTAGCTCAATTTCAATGGGGCTTTAGCCCCTGAGGTAGTCTCTGCCCACCCTCTTTAGCCCCCGAGGAAAGACTTCTCGTCAAAATCCCCACCATAAAACTCGCAGAGCGCCTTTAGTGGCCCCGGTCTTCGGAACAGACAGGAGTTGCAGCAGTCGGGACAATCCAGACGACCGTAACCAGCGTGATCGTGGCAAGCGCAAGATATGGGTGGAAGTGCGCGAGCGGGATAGCGATCAGATACAGGACCAAGCTGGCGTAGTGTTTGCGTTCAGTGGCGATATCTTCGCGCTGGAGGGCGCCCGTTTGCTTCAGCAGGCGGCCGATGGCGAGTCGCAGCAGCAGGAAGGTAAAGCCCGTAACGATCATCGACGCCGCATACAGAGCAACGGAAAAAGAATCGGAGTGCTTCTCGATGACGTAGGAGGTGAAGAAGGGTAGAAGCGAGGCGGAGAAGAGGAAGGCGAGATTCGAGTAGAGCACGCGGTGGTCGGCGTGCTCGGTGCGGCGGACGAGGTGGTGGTGATTGATCCAGTAGATGCCGATGAACGTGAACGAAAGGAAGTAGATGAAGAGGATCGGGCCGAGGGTGAGGAGACCGGGAAACCCATCTTCGCGGGGCACTTTGAGTTCGAGGACCATGATGGTGATGATGACGGCGAGGACTCCGTCGGAGAAAGCTTCAAGGCGCGTGGTAGGGAAGAGATCCGGCATGGGATTGGCGAAGCTTGTGCATGCAGCATAAATGCTGAAGCCGGTTTTGCGTGATCCCAGCAGGGTCGAGGACTAGAATTGAAGGATGAGCGAGCAATTGGCTGAGACGCGAGTGGTGCATGCGGTGTGCTCGCATGATTGCCCGGACTCGTGCGGCGTGCTGGTGACGGTCGATGAACTGAGCGGTCGAGCCGTAAAGATTCAAGGTGATCCTTCGCATCCGGTAACCCGGGGATTTTTGTGTGGCAAGGTGGCAAAGTATCTGGACCGCGTTTATTCGCCGGACCGATTGCTCCATCCGATGCGCCGCAAGGCCGGGATCCCCAAGGGTCCGCTACCGCAGGGGCATGAGGCTGAAGCCTTTGAGCGAATCAGCTGGGATGACGCTCTGGCAGAAATTGCACTGCGGCTGACGAAGATCGCCGAAGAGTTTGGCCCGGAGAGCATTCTGCCCTACAGCTACGCCGGAACGATCGGCCAGCTTGGCTATGGATCGATGGACCGTCGCTTCTTCAATCGGCTGGGAGCTTCGCAGCTGGACCGGACGATCTGCTCGACTGCGGGAGGGGCAGCGCTGCTCAGCGTCTACGGCGTGAAGCTTGGAACGCGACCTGAAGACTTTGCCCATGCAGGACTGGTAATTGCGTGGGGCGCGAATATCCACGGAAACAACATCCATCTGTGGCCGTTCATCGAAGAGGCAAGGCGCAACGGCGCGCGTCTCATAGTGATCGATCCGTACAAAACACGGACAGCTGCCCTGGCGGATGAGCATCTGGTGATCAACCCCGGAACCGATACGGCGCTAGCACTTGGTCTGATGCATGTGATCCTGAGCATGGGGCTCGAGGATCGCGAGTACATTGATCAATGCGCGACAGGTTTTGAGGAATTGAAGGCACATGCCATGAAGCCCGAGAATTCGCCCGAGAAGGTCGCGGCGGTTACGGGAATCTCGCCCGAGACGATTGTGAAGCTGGCGCGGGCTTATGCAACGGCCGGACGGAACGGCAGCGCTCCGGCAGCGATTCGACTGAACTATGGGATTCAGCGCAGCGAGAACGGCGGAACGGCGGCCCGCGCGGTGTGCATGCTGCCGCTCCTGACAGGCGCGTGGAAGTACAAAGGAGGCGGATTGCAGCTTTCGACCTCGGGGTCATTTCCATTCAACTCGGACGCACTGCATATGCCGGAGCTGATGCTGGCAAGTCCGCTGGGCCGCGCAGCACGAGTCGTGAATATGAGCCAGCTTGGGCAAGCGCTGACGATGCCGGATGCGGGCGTTGGCGGGCCTCCGGTGAAGGCGATGTTCGTCTACAACTCAAATCCCGCAGCCGTGGCTCCCAACCAGAACGACGTCCTGCGAGGAATGCTCCGGGACGATCTGTTCACCGTCGTGCACGAGCAGTTCTTCACCGACACTGCCGACTATGCGGATATCCTGCTGCCTGCGCCAACATTTCTGGAAACGAAGGATGTGCAGGGTGCATACGGACATCTGTACGCGCAGGTCTCGAACAAGGCGATTGAGCCCCTCGGCGAGGCGCGAAACAACGTGCGCGTCTTCGGCGAGCTGGGACGGCGCATGGGCTTCGAGGAAGCATGCTTTGACGACCGCGAAGATAACCTGATCGATCAGGCCTTGAAAACCGACCATCCATGGTTCAAGGGCATCACGCGAAAGAGGCTCGAACGCGAGGGCCATATCCCGCTGCACCTCCCGGTAAACGAGGATGGGGAAACACTTCCCTTCTCAACCGCGGAGTGGTTCCGAACGTCCAGTGAGCGCGGCGAACTGACGCCAGTGCCGGTATTTATTGCGCCGGAGGAGTCGCGTGGCGGAACGGATGCGGCAAAGTATCCGCTGGAGTTTCTGCCTCGTAAAGCGGACAACTACATGAACTCGACCTTCGCGAATCTTGCCGGCCACCAGCGGATGGAGACGCGGACGGCTGGCGTGCTCGAGATGCACACGACCGATGCGGCGGCACGCGGAATCATCGCAGGCGATGAGGTAGAGGTGTTCAACGGGCGCGGGAAGATTGCTCTGCGCGCACTCGTGAATGGGCACGTAGGCGCGGGTGTGGTGGCGGCTCGGCTCGACTGGAACAAGCTCTCACGACACGGAGCGAATGTAAATGCGCTCACGAGCGAGCGGCTCACAGATATCGGCGGCGGCGCTACCTTCTACTCGACGCTGGTTGAGGTGCGCAAGGCTTCACCGGAAGAAACTCTGAGCCAATCGTCCTAAAAAGGGCACGCGTCCGAAAAACTGCATCGCATCAAACCGAATGTCCCTCACCTGACATCGACCGCATTGTGTATGCTTTCAGTTGCCGAAAACCCTCGCCCCCAACGGAGCCTTCATGCAACGACGCGACTTCCTCACCACCTCCCTGGCAGCCTCCGCCCTCACCCTCACCAAGCAGGCATCAGGACAATCCACCATGAGCGCTACCACGAAGCCACGCGAGTTCTACGAAATCCGCAAGTACCACATGCAAAGCGGTCCGCAGACCAAGCTCACCGAAAGCTACGTCGCCGACGCCCTCATCCCCGCGCTCAACCGTCTCGGCATCGCACCCGTCGGCGCCTTCCACCTCGACATCGGCCCCGAAACCCCGACCCTCTACGTCCTCCTCCCCGCCTCTAACGTCGAAACCCTCGCCACCGCCAAGCTCCGCCTCACCGAAGACGCCGTCTTCATGAAGGCCGCCGAGCCCTTCTGGAGCGCTCCCGCCACAGCCCCCTCCTTCCAGCGCCTCGAAAGCTCGCTCCTCATCGCCTTCGAAGGCTGGCCCAAACTCACCCCTCCGGACACCAAGGCCAAGCGCATCTTCCAGCTCCGCACCTATGAGAGCCCCTCCCCCGCCGCCCACGTCCGCAAGGTCGAGATGTTCCATCACGGAGAGTTCGAAATCTTCGCCAAATCCGGCTGCACCTCCGTCTTCTACGGCGACACCCTCATCGGCTCCCGCATGCCCAACCTCACCTACATGCTCACCTTCCCCGACATG
>DATDHL010000733.1:0-2355 GCA_036521575.1 Edaphobacter sp.
CCGCCCACCCACAGCCGCCAGCTCCGCCATCACCGCCAGTTGATTCTCATTCAGCCGAGGCAGCCGAACCAGCGTTTGCTCGCTCTTCCCTCTTCCCTCTTCCCCCTTCCCTGAGCCGTGCGCCAGCACGGCGATCTTCTCTAGCCGCCGAGCATCCCGTTCCTCCGCCACGGCCTCCCTCGTCAACCACTTCTTCCGAACCATCCCCTCCAGCAGCGACTTATTCGCCCCCGTAGCCGACCGCAGCGCCGACATCTTCGCCGCCTCCCCATCCTCCAGATAGTTCAGCACCGAGTACTCTCGATTCTGCTCCTCCACCGTCAGCTTCGACCGCCTCGAGCTCCCCTTAGCCGCCCCCTCATACAGCACCCTTCGCCCAGCCTCGGCAATCCGATACACCACATGCCGCTTCACCTCCGCACTCAGCGGCAGCATTCCCCGCAGCACCTCGCCTAGCGGAGCCACATAGTACGCCGCAATCCACCGCGCCAACTCCATCAACTCATCCGGCAGCAACGCGGCATCATCCAGCACCTGCTGCACCGGCTTGATCTCGAAATCATCCTTAGGCGCATCCTCGTGCACCTTCACCACCACACCCATCAGCCGCTGCCCACTGAAAGGCACCAGCACCCGAGCCCCCACCACCGGCGCCACCCCATTCACCGCATAGGTAAACATCTGATCCAGAGGCACCGGCAAAGCAACATCACAATACAGAGGCATCCTTCCAGCTTAGCGGAATACACCCACCTGGTGCCCACCAGTCACATGCACCTGAGCGAAGACATCCGTCCCGAAGGGCATACCATCAACGCCGGGAGAATCGATCGCCGTCTCGCCAGGCCTTATCGGATACACTTCATCAGGAATTCAATCCCCCGCTACGACACTAACCAGATAACGTGAACGTAACCATTCAAGAACACAAATTCAGCTTTCTATCCGAATACGACATCTCAACGCCTGATGCCAGCTTTTATGCGCGGAAGAACTTCTTTGGCAACAGCCTTCAATTACAAAATAAAAATGGAAGAGATGTCGCGAAAATACAGAGCCGTTTCTCATTTTTCCGCAACGAGTATGACTTTGAGCTAACAGATGGCGGAATTTACCGCTTTCAATGCGAGAAACGCTTGAAGGGCGTTTACTTATGTGATCACAACGAAGACCACCTCTACCTTTATCGACACAAAGGTGTCAGATACTCCATTTTTAAAGATGATCGCCAGATCGCAGCCATATCGCGAAATCGCGTCGTCATTGGCAAGGGCCATCGATACGAAATAGCCGTAAACGCTGATGCGAATATCGTCGTCATTCTATGCATGATGCTCGCGTTGAATACCCCCGAGGATGATCCTAACGATTCAACGGTCACTTATGATTGTGGAAACGTTGGCCCAGAAGAGAGGCCTTATGATGAGTCTTGGCGACCAACGGACTAATCCTGAGAGGTTGCGAACGGCAATGCAGAGATGCTGGTGGATTGTGACGATGCTCTCGGCCTCCGCCACAAACCAGAAGGTATCTCTTCTTGTTTTTCCTGCGTTTCTTCTCGTCATCACTGCCTGTAAGCCAGGACCACCACCCGCACCTCAGACTGCTACCTTCACCACCCAGCCTCGCGCCACAGGTGCAAACACCTTTCCAGCCAGCGACCAACAGAACTTCGACTACTACCTCCTCAACCTCTCCTGGTCACCCGAGTACTGTCACTCCCATCCCACGGCAACCGAGTGCGCCCAACACCCCGCCTTCGTCCTCCACGGCCTCTGGCCCCAAAACAACAGCGGTCCCTACCCTCAGAACTGCTCCAACGCGCCCGGCCCACGCAATCCCTCCCAATACAGCGACATCTATCCTGACCCCGGCCTCCTCCGTCACGAGTGGAAGACGCACGGCACCTGTTCCGGCCTCGCGCCCGACGCCTTCTTCACCCTCGCCCGAACCGCCGCCCACAGCATCGTCATCCCGCCAGAGCTCACCCAACTCACCCGCCAAATCTCCATGCCGCCCGCCGAGATCCTCGACCTCTTCACCTCCGCCAACCCCTCCATCCCTGCTTCCAGCCTCGCCCTGAGCTGTGGCAACAACTACCTCACCGCCATCGAAGTCTGCCTCGACAAATCCCTCCACCCCACGCCATGCGGCCCCATACGCTCCTGCCGAGCCAACACCGTCCGCATCACCCCACCACAATAGCCCGTCAGTAGGTCAAAACTCTTGCATTCTACCAACGGGCTTATGATCGGTCTTTTAGCGGTACGAACATCAATAGGCAGGCCCTGAAAGCAACGTCCGCTGCGTAGTCTGATAGAACCCATACAGCGCCACGCCAACGAACCCAACCAA
>DATDHL010000734.1:0-1590 GCA_036521575.1 Edaphobacter sp.
CTGCAAAAACAGCAGTAGAACTCCGCAACATCGTAGGCATCGTCGAACACGGCCTCTTCGTAAACATGGCCTCACTCGCGCTCATCGCCGGCGAAGACGGCGTCCGCGAGGTACATCCATAATGCGCCCCCAGCCGCGCCCCGGTTGGAGGTCCTTGCATCGTTAGCACCCTGCTCCGCGTCCTATGACTATGGAAACCTCCAACAGCACTGCCGTCTCCGCCAGCAAGGATCGCGTCTGGTTCATCACCGGAACCTCCACCGGCTTCGGCCGTCTCCTCGCCGAAGAAGTGCTTAAGTCCGGCGGCAAAGTCATCGCCACCGCGCGCGACCGCCACAAAATCGCTGATCTCGTGGATCAATATCCATCCACCGCAAAGGCCTTCGCCCTCGACGTCACCAACCCCTCGCAAATCGAAACCGTAGCCTCCGAAGCCATCACTCACTTCGGCCGTATCGACGTTCTCGTCAACAATGCGGGCTACGGCATCGCCGGAGCCCTCGAAGAGGCCACCGAAGCCGAGTACATGCCGGTCTTCAACACCAATGTCTTTGGCCTCATCAACGTAACCCGCGCCTTCCTGCCACAATTCCGCAAACAGCGCAGCGGGAACATCCTCAATCTCTCCTCCATCGCTGGCCTCGCAGGCGGCCCCGGCTGGGGCTTCTACAACACCACCAAATTCGCCGTCGAAGGATTTTCCGAAGCCCTCGCCGCCGAACTCGCCCCTCTCGGCGTCCACGTCACCGTCATCGAGCCCGGCCCCTTCCGCACCGACTTCCTAGGCCGTTCCGGCGTTGAAGCCGCCCTGCGCATCCCCGACTACGACGCCACCGCCGGCAAAGCGCGCGAGTACCTCAACACCCAGAGCGGCAAGCAAGCAGGCGACCCCCTCCGCGCCGTCCAGGCCATGATCGCCGTAGTCGAATCCCCCAACCCGCCGGTTCACCTGATCCTCGGAGCCATCGCCCTCAAGCGCTTCCGCGCCAAGCTCGACCAGTGGAACCAGGACATAGCGGCCTGGGAGCCAACCACCCTCGGCGCAGACTTCCCGGAGGGTCAATAATCCCAATGACCTTGAGCCCCCTCAACTCCGCCTCCATCAAGACCATCTTCTGGGACATAGGCGGAGTCCTGCTCACCAACGGCTGGGACAAAGGCCAGCAGCAGCGCGTCCTCACCCGCCTCGGCGTCGACCTCACCGACTACGACGCCCGCCACGATGCTGCCAACTACTTCTGGGAGCGCGGCCTCTCCGACGCAGGCACCTTCTTCAACAAAACCGTCTTCCACGCCGAAGCCCCCACCTACAACTTCACCTTCGACGACCTCTGGGCCGCCATCTGCGCTGAAAATCACATCCTCCACAAAGAGTGCTTCGACATCCTCGCCACTCTCCAATCCACCGGCGCCTACAAACTAGCCACCCTCAACAACGAAAGCCGCGAGCTCAACGCCTACCGCCTCGACGCCTTTCATCTCCGTCAATACTTCGACTACTTCATCTGCTCCGGCTACGTCCACGAGATGAAGCCCCACCCCGGCATCTACCAGGCCGCCATCGACATCTCCGGCTTCCCCGCCGAAACC
>DATDHL010000735.1:0-6061 GCA_036521575.1 Edaphobacter sp.
CATCGGTCCCGGCCCGAAACGTTTTCGTCTCATACTTCTTAGCCTCGTCCGCCGTAAGCTGTTTCGACAGCGGCTCCCGAGCCATCGCATTCGCCCCCGGTCCGATTGAGTTGAACTCCGCGTAAGTAGCCGTCTCCAGCCGCTGCGTCGGAGCACCCTTCCACTCCGACCATCCCGCGGGCTGAATATGCGACCCCATCTCCGTATTCATAAACACCACCGTCGAATAGTCTCGCCACGGCCGCCCCAGATACACGGGTCCCGCGCCCGCGTCCGCTGTCAGTTTGCAGCGATCGAACACATACCCCGCATCCTGCCCCGCCCGCGTATTGCTCTGCGCCGTCACATACCCACCCTCCGCATGAGCAATACTGCGAATCTCGCAGCCCTCAAACACTGCCTTCGCATCGCCAAAGATAAAGTCGACATGGCCCTCGATATAGCAGTCCACAAAATACTGCCGCCCAGTCACGCAGTTATCTCCTGCCAACGCCCCGGTCATACACCCCAAGCTCGAGGCATACAGCGTATCCTGAGCCCCCAGCAGCCGCACATTGCGAAACACCGCCCTGTCCGCCCGCACCGAAACCGCCACCGCCTGCGAAGGCACATCGCTCGTCTTGCTGTAGTCGTTAGCAATCGTCATATTGCCCGCAAAAAAGTCCCGACCCGTCACAAACAACGTCGCCGAGCATCTCGTCCCGCAAGTAGAAGCCGCACTGTTCCCATACACAAGCACTACCTTTGCCGGATCGTCCGTACCTCCCCTGAACTGAATCCCGGGCTTATCCACATGCACCACCTCGCGATAGACCCCCGGTCGAATCCGAATCACGGCACCATCCTCAGGAGCGGCATTCACCGCCGCCTGAATCGTCGCAAAGTCCCCACCTGACGCCCCGACCGTAATCACCTTCGGTCCCTTCGCCCAGACCACCACAGAAACCATAAGAACGATCAGCACCGGCACGCTCGCATTCCGCCCTCCCATCCTGCAAAGCAGCGTAGCCTGCTATCTAGCCATAATGCAATCAATGGCCTGACCACCCGTCCGTCCCTTTCCTCCTCTTTGCTTGACACAGATAGGCCAACACCGACTATCCTCATCCACGTCACACAAATTACTTAATCTTCCGGACCAACAGGTCCGACGCGAACAATGGTCAGACCAGCATCGCAGCAGGAGTTTCGACTTAATGTCCATGAAAACCGCCAGCCTTCCTGACTCGGGCTTCACCACCTCCGGCTCCGAAAAATCGAATATCCGCTGGTTCGTCTGCGCCCTTCTCTTCGCAGCCACCACCATCAACTACATGGACAGGAATGTCTTTTCGCTCATCGAACCGCGGCTCCGTGATCTGCCTTTCATGGGTTGGAACGCGGCTGACCCCACGCATTCGGTCTTCAATAACAATTTCGGAAACGTTCTTATCTACTTTCAGGTTGCCTACGGGATCGGCCTTCTCACCGCTGGACGGCTCATAGACAAGTTGGGAACCAAGCTCGGTTATGCCATGGCCATCTTCGTATGGGCGCTTTCCTCTATGAGCCACGCTTTGGTCACCTCAGTGACCGGCTTCTATATCGCACGCTTCATGCTCGGGCTGGGTGAGTCCGGCAACTTTCCGGCCGCCATCAAGGCTGTCACGGAGTGGTTCCCCACAGAAGAACGTGCCCTTGCCACGGGCATCTTTAATTCGGGCACCAACGTTGGCGCTATCATCATTCCCTGGCTTATTCCCATCATTCTGCAGAACCACGGCTGGGGAGCAGCGTTCGTCACCACTGGTTCTATGGGATTCCTGTGGCTTGCGGTCTGGCTGGTCTTCCCCTACAACAAACTTCGCCGTGGGGCGACGCTTACCCAGCAAAACCTTGAGCCGGTGGTTCCGTCGCAAGCTCGCAAAGGCTTCTTCAGCCTCTTCGCCGAGCTGTCAAAAAACCGCGGCCTTTATGCCTTCTCTCTCGCCAAAGGACTCACCGATCCCATCTGGTGGTTTTATCTCTTCTGGCTGCCGAAATACTTCAATGAAAACTACGGTCTTGACCTCAAGCATCTCGGACCGCCGATTATCATCATCTACTTTGCCTCGAGCCTTGGGTCCATTGGTGGCGGCTGGCTCTCCGGCTTCCGCATGAAGCACGGCTCCAGCTTGAACTCCGCTCGCAAGAGCACGATGTTAACCTGCGCATGCATCGCATTACCGGTCATTCTGGTCCCCATCACGCGAGCCTGGTTCCCAGGGAACTACTGGCCTGCGGTTGCCCTGCTTTCACTTGCTGCTGCAGCACACCAAGGCTGGTCTGCCAATCTCTTCTCCACTGCAACCGACCTATTCCCTTCAACGGCTGTCTCGACCGTCGTCGGAATCGGCGGCGCTGCCGGGGCGCTCGGCGGTGCCATCTTCACCGCTATCGTCAAACAAGTCTGGACAGGGCATGCTGGACTCATCTTCACTCTGGCAGGCTTTTCCTACATTACTGCGCTTATTGTCTTTCAGCTTCTTGTTCCACGCCTCGGGCAGCCACGCTCTGCCTGAGCTTTTGAAAAATATAGCCTGAGCCGTTGTGAGTGAATCCGCAACGGCTCATTTACCAATGCAGCCGCCCTCCGTGTTACCCTTCTTCCACTTCCGCGCAAGGAGCTCATTTCAGCGTGAAAAAAGAGGTTCATGACGACGTAACTACCCACAGCCAGCTCACCATGCAGGTTGTAGAACACGTCCGCTCGCTCATTGCTAAGGGCGAGGTAAAACCTGGCGACCGTCTCCCGCCAGAACGTGAACTGGCCCGTAAGCTCAAGATCAGCCGCTCGAGTCTCCGCGCTGGGATTGGCTTCCTCTCCGCCATGGGTGTCCTCAAGAGCCGCCACGGCGCCGGAACCTTCGTCTCGAGCGGACCACCCGCACTCGACTCCAGCTCCCTCCACGTCCTCGGGGCCCTCCACGGTTTTCTCCCTTGGCAGATGTTCGAAGCGCGCCTCGTCCTCGAATCCTCCGTTGCTGCCCTGGCAGCCGAGCGTGCTACCGACGAGCACATCGCGGAACTCGCTGAAGAGGTCGCTGAGATGTACGCGGCACTGGACGACCCACAGGAGTACCTTATCCACGATGTTCGTTTCCACCGGACGATTGCTCGCGCAGCGGGGAACCCCATCCTCGCCGCTCTCATGGAGACCATCACCGCCAACCTCTATGGCTACCGCAGCAAAACCGTCGGAAACGCTCAGGACCTCAAGGAATCGGCAGAGATGCACCGCGAGATCTATCGCTCTATCCGATCCCACAATCCGGCCCAGGCCCGCCAGTCCATGGAACAGCACCTCAAGCTAGCCAGCAAAGCCCAGGCCGCAGAAACCGATCTAACCACTATTCCCGCTCCCGATGAGCCGCAAGAAGACACCCCAGAAGAAATTTCCACATCCGGAAATTGATGGGTTTGGTTTCGTTTAGCGCTATGGCTGATCCCGAAGATCTCTCGGGCGGCTGCAATCGCTTGCTACTGCGACGCGGGGTATGATCACTGACGTGACGGTGAGCGATTCTGAGATAACGAGGATGATGGAAAGGTTGCGTGCTGGCGAGGTACGGACGCTGGCGCGTGCATTGTCATTGGTGGAAGACGGTGCGGCGGGTGCGTCTGAGATTGTTGTGCAGTGCAGAGCGCATGCGGGAGGAGCACTGCGGGTGGGGGTGACTGGGCCTCCGGGGGCAGGGAAGAGCACGCTAGTGGATCAGATGGCAAGATGGCTGCGTGGGCAGGGGCAGACGGTCGGGGTGGTTGCGGTGGATCCGTCTAGTCCTTATACGGGTGGGGCGTTGTTGGGGGATCGGATTCGGATGCAGGGTTTTGAAGGGGATGCGGGGGTGTTTATTCGAAGCATGGCTTCGCGGGGGGCGATGGGTGGGGTGGCGAAGGCGGCGGCAGATGTTTGTTCGGTGATGGAGGTTGCGGGGAGGGGGACGATTCTGATTGAGACGGTGGGTGTGGGGCAGGATGAGGTCGAGGTGGTTGGGGTGGTTGATGTGACGGTGCTGGTGCTGGTGCCGGGGATGGGCGATGATGTGCAGAGTTTGAAGGCCGGGGTGATGGAGGTGGCGGACATCTTTGTTGTCAATAAGAGCGATGCGGGTGGCGCGGAGCGGGTGGAAGCGGAGATTCTGGCGGTGCAGGGGCTAGCTCAGTTGACGGTGGGGGTAGAGAAGCGGGTTTCTCCGCTCCGCGCGGCGCGCTCCGGTCGAAATGACAATTTGGTGGCAAGGGAGATGCACAACGGCAAGGGGTGGATGGCTCCGGTGGTGAGGACTGTGGCGACGAGTGGGGAGGGTGTGGCGGAGTTGATGGAGGCGGTTCGGCAGTGTGCTGCCTGGAAGAAGGAGCATGGGGTGCGAGCTCGGTTGGGCACGAGTGGGTTGCGGCTGGATCATCTTGGGGTGGCCGTGAAGAGCATTGAGTCGGCGCGAGGGTTTTATGAGGCGCTGGGGATGAGTGTGACGCATGAGGAAACGGTGGAGCATGAGAAAGTGAAGACGGCGATGCTTCCGCTGGGTGATAGCCGGATTGAGCTGCTGGAACCGACGGAAGAGGATTCGGTGATTGGCCGGTTTCTGGGGAAGAGGGGCGAGGGGTTGCACCATATTGCGGTGCGAGTGGAGGGGATTGACGAGATGTTCGAGAGGTTGAGGGTGCAGGGGGTGAGGTTGGCTAGTGATGCGGTGCGGGTGGGCGCGGGTGGGCACCGGTATTTTTTTGTGCATCCGGCTAGTACGGGTGGGGTGTTGCTGGAGATTGTCGGCGATGCACGTGAAGGTGGGGCGTGATGCGATTTTTGCTGATGGATACGTGTGGCAGCGAGGGGAGTGTTGCACTGGCTGATACGGAGTCGGCGCAGGTGGTTGTTGCGACTGAAGTGTTGCCGGGGAGAACGTCTTCGGAGCGGCTGGTTCCGGCAGTGCGGAGGTTGATGGAGTCGCGTGGGTGGGTTTTGCGAGAGTTGGTGGCGGTGGGAGTGGTGCATGGGCCGGGCTCGTTTACTGGAGTAAGGGTGGGGTTGAGTGCGGCGAAGGGTTTGAGCGAAGCGAGTGGGGTTCCTCTGGTTGCTGTGTCTCGGCTGGCGTTGCTGGCTGCGGGTGTGAGTGATAGGGAGGCGGTGGTCCATGCGGTGCTCGATGCGGGGCGTGGGGAGTTTTATTACGGCGAGTATGCTGGGCGACGATGTGTGCGGGAGGCTCTGCTGACGAGAGACGAGGTTGAGGCTGCGGTGGTTGGGGGTATTGTTGTGGTGTGTGAGGCGAAGGTAGCAGAGGCTTTGGCGGGGCTGTCTGTGCGTGTGGTGCGGGAGCCTTTGGCTGCGGATGCTCTGCCGTTTGCATTAGAGCAAGTTGCGGCGGGGGAGTTTGATGATGCGATGACGCTCGATGCGAATTATCTTAGGCGGAGTGTGGCGGAGATCTTTGCGAAGCCGAAGAGTGTTGTGGGATGAGTGGCGGCTTGCAGGTTCGGGTGGCTGGCGTTGCAGATGTCGATGCGGTGGTTGTGCTGGAACGCGGTGCGGATACTGCTCCGCACTGGAGTGCAGCGGAGTATGTGGCGATTGTTGCGAGTGAGGACGGTGGGGTTCGGCGGTGTTTTCTGGTTGCGGAGATGGATGGACGGTTGGTGGGGTTTGCTGTAGGGAAGGTGATTGGTGTGGGGGCTGAGGGCTCCGGAGAGTTGGAGAGTGTGGCGGTGGAGGCGACTGTGCGCAGAATGGGCGTTGGACGGGCGCTTTGTGGGGGGGTGATGGAGTGGTGCCGGCGGCTGGGTGTAGCGGCGGTGGAGTTGGAGGTTCGGGCTGCGAGTGCTGGGGCGATTGCCTTGTATAAGGGGCTTGGATTTGCGGTTGTAGGGCGACGGCGAGGGTATTATCGCGATCCGGTGAACGATGCTTTGCTGATGCGGCTAGAGTTAGGAAATTGTGGAGAAAGGGCTTTGCCATCGTCGCCGGGGGTGTGGTAGCTTTTTGGGCCAGCAGTGAGATGTTGTCCGGCTGGAGGTACTCTCTCATGCAGACTGCGAAGTT
>DATDHL010000736.1:0-9006 GCA_036521575.1 Edaphobacter sp.
GGTTTACTTCAAGACGGGCCAGTACAGTCTGGCTGAAGAGAACATTCGGAAGGCCAACGAACGCAACAGCGGCGATCCGACGATCCACGACCATCTCGGCGAGGTGTATGAGAAGACGGGCAAGCTGAAGCTGGCTGTTGCGCAGTGGGAGCGGTCGATGACGGAGTATGCACATTCGTTGCCGGCCGATGCTGATCCGGGCGATGTTGCCAAGGTGCAGCACAAGTTGGAGAATGCACGGGTGAAGCTCTCGAAGGTCGGCAAGTAACGCACAGAGATTGCAGGAAAGGCAGGCCAAGGTTCGCATCCGGTACACTCGAATGTGAATATGGCCGCCGATCTGCATTGTTGCGCTGTCACTGGAGTTGCAGAGGAATCTCTTCTGGAACGGGTATATCCCGCGCCTGTAAGTGCTTTGCGCACTCCTTTTCAACGTGACCGCGAACGTGTCGTGCAATCGCGAGCTTTTCGACGTCTGGCGGGCAAGACGCAGGTTTTCACGAGTCGCGCTTCCGATCACTTTCGCAGCCGGCTGACTCACACGATCGAAGTGGCGCAGATTGCTCGCGCCGTTGCTGCTGCGCTTGGACTGAATGAGGATTTAGCCGAGACGCTGGCGCTGGTCCACGACATAGGGCATCCACCCTTCGGACATGCAGGAGAACGCGCGCTGGATGAATGCCTCCGTCGCCATGGCCGACGCTTCGATCACAATCTGCATGCACTGCGCATTGTCGAGCACTTCGAGCAGCGCTATGCCGCGCATCGTGGGCTCAACCTTACGCTCGGTGTGCGCGAGGGGATCATCAAGCACTCGCGTGACTACAGCGTGTCCGACCATCCCGAGCTTGCTCCTTACTATCTCGATCAACGGCCTCCCCTAGAGGCGCAGTTAATCGATCTGGCGGACGAGATCGCTTACCTTACGGCCGATTTGGATGATGGGGTTGAGTCAGGGCTGCTTGAGATCGGACACATCTGCGAGAACGTCGAGATACTGTCACGGTGTTATCGCATAGTTGAGCAGCAGCACGCGGGCGTAGAAGAGAAGTTTCTCTTCCACGAGGCTTTGCAGTTGATGCAGAACTCGCTGACCGATGATCTGATTCGGAACACGCGGGACAATGCGCGAGCTATCGGGGTTGAGTCGCTCGAGGATATTCGCATGCATCCGACGCGGCTTGCACTCTTCTCTCCGCAGGCGGAGGCAGAACGTCTGCAGGAGAAGCGATACCTTTACGACACGCTCTACACGTGCGAGGCGCTTGAGATAGAACACGACAAGGCGGAAGAGGTAGTCACGGCGTTGTTCAATTTTTGGATTAATGAACCTGAGGAGTTGCCGCAAGCGTACTTCGACGAGGTGCAGGATGAAGGACTCGCTCGCGTCGTTGCCGATTACATTGCCGGTATGACCGATACATTTATTTTTCTGCAGTATGCACAGATCAAGCGGACGGTCCGGCGCTGACCTTGAGGTCGTGCTGCTGCGATCTTTGTGCTGCTCTCGTCGCAACGATGTAGAATTCGTGCCAATATGAGCTTTGCGCCCGGTAGCATCGCGGCATTGATTATCGCCTCAAGCTTTGCGGCAGGGCTGAATATCTATGCCACGGTACTGACACTGGGGATTCTCGCACGCACGTCATGGGTGGAACTCCCTCCAGGGCTTGATTCACTGGGGCATACGTGGGTGCTGGTTGTTTGCGCGATCATGTTTGCGGTTGAGTTTGTCGCCGATAAAATTCCCGGTTTCGACATGATCTGGAATGCACTTCATACGGTGGTGCGCGTTCCGGTTGCGGCGCTGGTGGCTTATCAGGCCAGCTCGCATCTTTCTCCGCAGATGCAGATTGCGTCGACTTTCGTCGGCGGGCTCATCGCGCTCGCGGCGCATAGCTCGAAGACTGCTATGCGGGCCGCGGTTACGCCGAGCCCTGAGCCTATATCGAACATTGCGCTGAGTACGACTGAGGACGCGCTCGCCGTTGGACTTACGTGGTTTGCTACGCACCATCCATATATCGCTGCTTCGATGGCGCTTATTCTTTTGGCGACGGCGGCTCTGGCCGCACGATCTTTGCTCAAGGCGATCCGGCGCCCGCTACGACGTTGGCTTCGACTGGACGTGGAGCAAGAGGCCGCCTCTTCGAAGCGTCGCTTATAGGCTCAAGGGTCGGTAGATTGAGAGTAAAGAGTTTTTGCGGATCGAGATAGGCTCCCTGCCAGCGCACCCCTAGATGCAGGTGTGGGCCTGTGGCGCGACCGGTGCCGCCGCTGAGAGCGATGAGTTGTCCTCGTCCGACTGTATCGCCTTCTGTCACCTTGAATTTCGAGAGGTGCATGTAGACGGTCATCAGTCCCATGCCATGATCGATGACGACGCAGTTGCCCTCGTAGTAGAGCGGCTGGGCGAGTACTACGCGACCGGAGTTGACGGCCATCACGGATGTTCCCGGGTGCGCGCGATAGTCAAGGCCGCGATGCACGCTAGCCAGAGTGCCGTTGAAGACGCGGCGTGTGCCGAAGGAGTCTGATTTTGGAGCAATCGTAAGCGGAGGCGCGAAATCGCCTGACCACCGTGGAGCTGGTTTCGTATTGGCGAAGGCGTTGTCTTTGACGATTTTGTCGGCTTCGATTTGTTTGAGGGCTTCGGCGTTGGGCTGGACGAACTTGTCTGGTACAGTTAGCGCAACTTTGGCATACGGTGCAGAACCTACAGCAACATCGCGGTGGAGATCCTGCTTGATGCCATTGAGAAGTGTGGCCTCGACTGTTAGAGGATATGTGCCGGAAGCGACCTCAACATCGATGCCGACAAGGGCGTACCAGTGTTGCGCGTCTTTGCCGTGAAAGAAAGAGATGTCGTGTCCCTGCCATTTGCCTGCGACGGACCTGGCTCTTTGAGGCAGCTCTATCGAGAATAAGCTTGGCGAACCATTCGTTAGGTGCACAGGCGTCCATGTGATTGGCTCGGCGGCCTTCGTTTGTTGAGAGAGGGCAAAGGGAACTACTAATAACAAGAGAAATACCGTCGTATGAATGCGGAGCAAAATTTTCATAGGAAAGAAAAGCGCTACTTATAGCGCCTGAGATGCCCTTTCGAGCGAGGCTCTATCCCACTTTGCGATCTTCGCTCCAGCCTCGTAGGTGCTTTGCAGGAATTGCATGACCGCGTCTTCGGGCGACGTGGTTTTACGCGCGTCATCGTATTTGAGGATGAACTCGCCGAGTGTCTTATCGTAATAGGCAGCTGGAGGGCGTATCGGTTCGAGATCCAATCCCGTTGGCGCGGGCGCGGTGTAACTATAGAAGGCCGGTGTGCCAAAGCCGCCATTGCCGGGCCAGAATCCTGCGCTGATGACCTCGTGAGAGTATGCTTCGCGGGTGATTCGGTCGACGCCCTCGCGTGGTGGTGCGGGACGACCAGAGAAGCGCGTTACTGCGAGGTCGAAGCTCCCCCAGAAGAAATGTACTGGACTCATCTTGCCGATAAAGCCTGAGGAGAATTGTTTGAAGAGATGGTCCACAGAGCTCAATGCTTGCCAAAACCGGTGTGCGTACTCCGGATCGTAGGAGTGATGTTGCTCGTCTTTGGCGAAGTCGATTGGGTCGCTGATCTCAACGGGCATCGTATTGATTTTGACGGAGACATTCAGCGCTGCGAGGCAGGCCATGTATTCAGCGTAGAAGCTGGCTACCGATTGGGAACGAAGTGGTATCGCATGGATCACCCCGGAGCCGAGGCGAAAGCGCAGTTCGTGGCTGACGAAGTCGAACTCGATCTCCAGTAGATCGCCGTGATACGGCATGGCCGATGTTGTTAGTCCACGCGCGCTCACATAGAGGGGGACATTCCACCAATGGTTTAGCAGTGGAGTCAGAGCCAGTCGTGTCTTGCCGACGATCTGGGTCCACATGTGTAATGTCGCACCAGTGTCCTTCCACGCTTCCCACGGGAGATCGGGCCATACCTGAGGTTCTGCAGTCTGCGTCATCGTCAGAGTCTCCTGATAGTGCGTCTGTAGTTCCAGACGGCGTCTCCACTGTGTGAACTCTACGCTAAGACGTGTGACGAACGATAGACATCGTTTGGCCTGTTCATCGAATCAAAACGTCAGGCGGAGTGCGAGTTGTATTTGCCTTGGGTCTCCGACGGCGGTCGGCTGGCCGAAGGTCGACAACGGCGCGATGGGGAAGATGCCCGTTCCGAATGTGCCGTTCGGAATCTGATTGTTTCTATGGTTCAGAGCGTTGAACGCCTCGGCGATGCCCTGAAGGTTGAAATGTTCTCCGATGGGTATAGTGCGGCTAAGACGTGCATTGAGTGTGAACGAGTCGAATCCCACGCCCGCATTGCGGCCGATCACCGTTCCAGGAAGTACATTCGCGCAGGTGTTGACTGCGTTTGGCGTCAGTGCATATCCAGGAACGCAGGGCCGCAGCGAGGTTGCCTGAATACTGTTGCCGCCGGTTACGACGTTGAAAGGAAGGGCAGAATAGTACTGCAGGATCCCACTCAACATGAATCCGTTTGTGAGCCTGGTTCGCAGTGTCGTGGCTCGATTCATCGTGGTGTGTACGGTCGCATCGAAGACAACGCGGTGACGCTGATCGTCGTCTGAGCGGCTGCGGTCCATCGTCAGATTGTTATTGTTTATGGGGGAGCTAAAGAAAAATTCGCTGACGTTGTCGATCGCCTTCGACCATGTGTACGAGATGCGATAACTGCCCCATCCTGTCGGCCGCTGCTGATACGAGACGGAGAACCCGTCGTAGTAAGAGTCCGCCGCGGAGTCGTACTGCTTGTTGTTCGCGTAGTTCGAGTTAGGTCGGCAGAGGTTGATGGGATCAACAACAGGGTACTGCGGTCCGGTTGCAGGTTGCGAGGCGTAGCACCTGGGCGTATTCATGTTGACCGAGAGAAGCAGACGCATGCCGCGGACATGTTGGTAGCTGATGGCCAGATTGCTGCGCGCGCCGATCTGCTGGTCTACCTCAAGGCTGGCCTGCTCGGAGTAGGCGTTCTGCATGTGCGGATTCATCGTCGTAAGGCTGATACGCAGATTTGGCGGAAGGGTGACTGCGGTGTATCCGTTGGTGATGTTGGGGAAGATCGGTGCCCCTGCTTGTCCGTACGAAAGAGCAAGCGTGGTGAATGTGTCATCGTTGATGACAGTGCTGTTGTTGTTGGACTGGATGGCGTTCGAGAGCGCACGCAGCGGCACACGGTCGTAGAAGAGGCCGAAGCTGCCGCGCACGACCGTTGCCCGGTTTCGGTAGGGTGACCACGCAAATCCGAAACGTGGCGAGAGATTGTTTGTGTCGGTTGCAATCGTTCTGAGCCATTGCAGATCGTAGCGGAGACCGGCATTCAGCGTCAGCCGTGGGTTGAGCTTCCACTCGTCTTGTACGTAGATGCCGAGGTTTGGATTCGTCTGGGGCACGATATAGTTGCCGAAGGATTGCGTGAAGGTGTTGTAAACGCCGCGCTGAAAGTTTGCGAGTGACGAGAATGCGTAATTGCCGCGTATCGATTGTGGAAACGTGATCGTCAAGTCGTTGAAGAGAAAGTCTGCGCCGAGACGCAGCGCATGCGACCCTGCCTGATGCGACAGATTGTTTACAACTTCATAGAGGCGATCATAGCGCGCGGTGGGTGATGCGGAGAGCGTGCCAAACGTGGCCACTCCCGAGATGCTGACAGCGGGACCGATGGGATCGTTTGCCGGCGCTTTGAGGTCGCTGTTGGTGAACTGTCCGCGAGTTTCGTTCACGGTGCGGGGTGTCAGCATGGCAATGTTGCTAACAGCAATCGTCTGGTCGAGATCTTCGAGGCCTGCGGCAGCGCTTGTGTAGTTGGTGCCCCCAGCGCCGCGCGAATTCTGGCTTGAGACGTGATACAGGCTGTAGCGAATGTTCAATGCATCGCGCTGGCTGAACTGGTGATCCACCTTCGTAAAAAAAATGCTGCTGCGAACTGGGTTGGGATAGAGCGTTGTGGGGGTAGTCGAGCTGACTGCAAGCAGCGGTCCCTGGTAGCCAACCGTACTAAGCTGTTTGTTGATGACTGCGGCGTTGACCGGAGTAATGGTGATGATGCCGTTCTGGTTTAACTGGCGTTGCTCGAAATTGGCGAAGTAGAACGTGCGGTCATGAATGATCGGGCCGCCGAGGCTGGCTCCATATTGTGCTTGTGTCAGCGGTAGATTGCTTTGAGAGAGTGCATTGGCAGCATTGAGGCGCTGGTTGCGCAGATAGCCGTAGAGATCGCCGTGGAGTTGATTGGCTCCGCTCTTCGATACGAAGTTGATGTAACCGCCCAGGGCGCGGCCAAATTCTGCCTGGCCGCCATTGGTTACCACTTGCACCTCCTGTACTGCATCAAGACCTAGAGAGCTCTGGACCAATCCTGCCGCGTCATCGTTGGCAGAGAGGCCATCGATGAGAAAGCTGTTTGAGAAGTTTCTTTGACTGTTGACGGAGATTCCCTGGCCCGGGATTGCGGAGGTTTCGGCGAAGAGCTGGTTGGCGGCAGTGTTTGTTGGCGATACTCCGGGCACCAGAAGCGCGAGATCGAGAGAGTTGCGTCCGCTAAAGGGAAGATTAGCGACCTCGGCCTGTGAGATTGTTCCTGCGATCTGGCTACGTCGTGTCTCGAGCACTGGGGTCTCCGCGCTTACGTTGACCTCGGTCTGCGTAGAACCCACTGAGAGCGTAATCGGAAGATCAAACGCGCCTCCAACGGATAGTGTGACCTCGCGCACCGCATCGCTAAAGCCCGGTTGATGAACCGTAACCTGGTATTGTCCGAGCTGCAGGTAAGGAAAACGAAAGCTACCATTTGCGCTGGTGGTGGTGTTTCTGCTGGTGTTGGTGGAGATCATGCGTGCAGTCACGGAGGCTCCGCGCACGATGGCTCCCTGGGCGTCGGTAACTCGCCCACTCAAGGACGCGTTGTTGACCGTTTCCTGTGCAAGGGAAACTACACTAAGAGCGGTCACAAGAATGAAAGTGAAGCGATGTCGTTGGTGCACGAGCGATCCGTCGGATACAACTGGCTGGAAGAGTCGAAGGGCCGGCTTGCTTCGTCGCAACAGAATCGTGCACATTTATCGCGGATCTCGCATAAATGCGTGAACACGAAGAGAAGCAGATTGGCAGTTGCTTAGAGGCAGGTGCCGGAGAGTAACGCTAAGACCTGAATGCTGGAGGTCCGCGCTCGTGTCTCGCTCGATCCAGTGCCATGCGTGTGAGAACACTGGACTGAGGTCTGCCTATCAGATGCGCTGCGATCGCAATTAAGGGAAGAGAAGTCGAGGCCAGTGAAAGCTCTTCATGTCGAACCGGAGCAATGGCCCTTGGATAAACAGGGCATCTCTGCCGTGTGGCTGAGAGTCGAAGGCCGGGGGACATCTGGCCTGATGCATCCATTGCGCAGTGATGCGCTCCATTTCGTCGGCAACACGCAGGAAGTCGGGCCTCCGCGCTCGGAGTAAGCGCAAACAGCGGCGAGATCAGCGGGAAGCAGAACAGAACGACAAGCGAGATGGCCAGGAGGCGGCGCACATGGTGATTGTAGCTCACATTGGTATCGTGCATGGTTGTGGCTTCGTCCTAGCGGCTTATGCGGATTGCGAGTTGTATTACGCGTGGATCTGTCGTTGTGCTGGTAATGCTGCCGAACGCGGCTGATCCGTAGCTGCCGTTGGGCTGTGCGAAGGCCGGTGTGTTCGTGATGTTGAAGAATTCGCAGCGGAATTCCACGCTGGTCTCGCCCGGAAGAGCCGTATGTCTGACGAGAGCGACATCCAGATCGCGGTAGGCCGGACCGCGCACCGGGTTGCGTGAGGCGTTGCCGATCCCGAACTGCGGAGCTGTCGCGAAGGCTCCGGGAGACGTGGCCGTCGCGGTGTTGAAGAATCGGGCGGGAGTTCGTTGGCTTGCGGGCAAGCTGGTGCGGGCGATGATGTTGGGGCGCTGCAGTACGAATCCTGCGAAGGCATTGTTATTTGTCGCCTGGGTTATGGTGACGGGCATGCCGGACTGCAACAAGACGATGGCGTTGAGAGTCCAGCCGCCGAGCAGTGCGTTCGCGACACCGGTGGAGGCGAAGGTGTGGCCTCGTCCGGCAGGTAGATCGTAGATGCCGCTGAAGGATAGAACGTTGGGCATGTCTCCGTTGGAGGAGTCGCGTTCGAGGTAGGGGCGGAAGGTGTCTGCTGCAATGAGGCTGCTTGAGTTCGGTGAGGACAGCACTGTTGTAGAGAATACTGATGAAGCATCGTCGATCAGCTTCGAATGAGTGTATGCGAAGAGAAAAGAGATGCCATGGGAAAGCCTCTGCTCCACTTTGCCTTGAATGGCGTTGTAGTTGGTTGTACCGCTGTTGTTCCTGTAGGTCGCGATGTTCAGGAAGCGCGGATAGGGTTTCAGAAGCTGGGCCTGGCTGACGGTTTTCGTGCCGATGGAGCTAGATGCGGGCAGTTGCCCGTAGTATGGATTCGCGACCTGAGCCAGCAGCGGTGTGCCTTGGGCGAGTTGAGCCGCAGTGAGTTGGTTGAGGTTCGAGTCGGGAATGCCAACGTGAACGATGTGCGAGCCGACGTAGGCGATCTCTGCTGAAAGGTTGTTGGTGATCGCTCGTTGCACCGCAAGGTTCCATTGCTGGACGTACCCTGAGCCTGCGGTCCTGTTTACCGTGTAGACGCTCTGGCCGAGACCGGCATCTGGGGTGAAGGGAATCGGTGCGACGGAGGGGCCGTTCGAGAGTGCGAACGCTGCGTTGACACTGTCAAGGGTCTTCTGTTGAACGTTCTGGATAAAGGGGAACTGCGGGGTTGTGAAGGGAGTCGTGATTCCCGACTGGTCGATGAAGACGATCCCGTAGCCGGAACGAACGATCGTGTTTTGTGTCAGAAGATAGGTGAAGCCGATACGTGGTGCGACGTTGGTGAAGTGAAGTTCGCGGGCGCTGCGCGAGTTTCCGTTTTGACCGAGATAGTC
>DATDHL010000737.1:0-2915 GCA_036521575.1 Edaphobacter sp.
GAAGCTAGTCCTTATCCTCTCTCTGCTCACCATAACGAGCACTCCGGCCCTCGCCCAACAAAATCCTATCGTTGATCTTCTCCGCACGCCCCCGCCCCCACCCATGAACGAAATCTTCAAACAAGAGATCAGACTCTGGAGAACTCTCCAGAAGCACGACCTCGATACCTTGCAGTCCTTACTCTTGCCGGACTTCATCGAGGTTGAAGAAACCATCCAGACTCGTGAGCAGTTGCTCACAAACCTAAAGACCTGCACCATCGGTCAGTTCACCATCCAGAAGCCTGAAACCCGCATGATGACCCCTGACATCGCCGTCATCGCCTACCGCGTCAAAGCAGACCTCACCTGCGACCAGACCCACAGCACCGAGGAATACAACGCCTCCACGACCTGGATCCGTCGCGACGGCAAATGGCTCGCCCAGATCCACACCGAATCCCCCATAGCCAAGTCCTGACCGTCACGTTTGCAGTTGTCTATTGGATCGGGAGTACAATCAGCGCGGGCCTATTCTCATCTCCTGAGAGGTCTTCGATGAAGCAGCCCCCCTCCTTCCCTGACCGCCGCCAATTCCTGAAAACCGGAGGCGCCCTCGCCGCCGCGGGCCTTCTTCCCCGCAATGCTCAGGCCGCGCAAAACCAGCTTCCTGCCCTGCCCTTCAATCAGAAGACGCAGAACTCCATGCCCACACGCAACTTCGGAAAGACCGGCTTTAAAGTCGGCCTCTTCTCTCTCGGCGGCCAGAGCGCGCTCGAAAAACCCAACAACTTCGATCTCGCAGTCCCCCTCATCGCGCGAGCCCTCGACCTCGGCGTCAACTTCATCGACACCGCCGCCAGATACGGGTTCCCCGAGCGCTGGAGCGAGCAATACATAGGACGCGTCATGGAACACCGCCGCAACGACGTCTACCTGGTCACCAAATCCAGAGAGCGCACCCGTGACGCCGCCCTCCGTGATATCGAACAGTCTCTCAAGCTCATGAAGACCGACCACCTCGACCTCTGGTTGCTCCACAACATTGGCATCCCCGAGGAGGTCGACGCCGTCTTCGCCAAAGGCGGTGCCATGGAAGCCTTCACCCAGATGCAGGACCAGAAGGTCGTCCGCCACCTCGGTGTCGCCGCCCACTACCACCCCGAACCCATCATCACCCTCATCAACCGCCATCCGTTCGACGCTGTCCTCCTGGCCCTCAACGCAGCCGACTCCCTCAGCCCTCACAGCTTCACCGCCAAGCTCCTCCCCCTCGCTGTCGAAAAGGAGATGGGTATCTTCGGCATGAAGATCGCCGCGCGCGGCCGTATCCTCTCCAGTTGGACTCCGCCACCCGTCGAAGTGCAGCGGCGCTCCTGGGAGGGCGTAGCCACTCGCCCCGGAACGCTGACCATACGCGAGGCCACGCGCTACGTTCTCTCGCTCCCCGTCAGCACCGTTATCATCGGCTGCGACGACATCGCGCAACTCGAAGAAAACGTTCAGATCGCCCGCGAGTTCAACCCCCTGTCCCAGGCCCAGATGGCCGCCCTCACCAAAAAAACCGCCCCCATCGAAGCCCAAGCTAACTTCTTCCACTCCGAAACCCGCCCCAGGGAGATCGCTTCATCCAACACCGACGAATGATCGCCCGAGAATGAGTCCGAAAACTGCTGTAGTGTCGTTCTCCTTACCTATTTCTCTACGCCCCCAACACCCCGTGCGCATATCCATCAACGTTCGCGAGCTTAATACCGAACTCGTTCGCAACGCCCCCCATATCCATCGCGTCCCCGCGCACAGACCCGAGCATCAATGCCGCAAACGTCTTCTACATAGAATCCGTAGCCCCCTCAAACTCTGCGAGCAGAATCTCTTCACCGGTCCGGTTGCACCAACGACAAGAATCATCAGTGCCCTCCGCAAAATGGCCGCTTACACCTCTTCGTTCAACACCCGGTAACCCCGGCCATATAATTGGCGCGTAGTAAGGCATTAGCCGCTCCGAGGTCTCCGAAAATGAAGCAGCCCCTCGCCTCCCCCGACCGCCGCCAATTCCTCAAAGCCGGAGGCGCCCTCGCCGCAGGCCTCCTCGCCTCGCATACCTCGCAGGCCGCCACAACCCGGCTCCCAGCCCTGCCAGCAAATCCAAAAACCCAAGCCGCCATGCCGACGCGCAACCTCGGAAAAATCGGCTACAAGGTCGGCATCTTCTCCCTCGGCGGACAGGCCGCGCTCGAAAAGGCCAACAACTTCGACAACGCCGTTCCCATCATCGAGCGAGCCCTCGACCTCGGCGTCAACTACATCGACACCTCCTCCATCTACGGAGGCCCCGAGCGCTGGAGCGAGCAGTACGTAGGCCGCGTCATGCAACACCGCCGCAACGAAGCCTTCATCGCAACCAAAACCAAAGAGCGCACCCGCGAAGCCTCCCTCCGCATGATCGAAAAGTCCCTCAAGCTCCTCAACACCGACCACGTCGATCTCTGGCAACTCCACGACGTAGGCCTCCCCGAGGACGTCAACGCCATCTTCGCCAAAGGCGGAGCCATGGAAGCCCTCATCGAGATGCACGACCAAAAAGTCGTCCGCTTCCTCGGTGTCACCGGCCACTACCGCCCCGAGGCCCTCATCGACGCCGTCAACCGCCACCCTTTCGACACTATCCTCATGGCCCTAAACGCCGCCGACACCCACATCCACAGCTTCACCGACCAGCTCCTCCCCCTCGTCGTCGAAAAGCAGATGGGCATCATCGGCATGAAGGTCCCCTCGCGCGGACGTCTCCTCTCCACCTGGACACCCCCACCACTAGAACAACAGCAGCACTCCTGGGAGGGCTCAGCAATCGCCACACGCGCGGGAGTAATGAACATGCGCGACGCCATGCGCTTCACCCTCTCGCACCCGGTCAGCACCGTCATCATCGGCTG
>DATDHL010000738.1:0-5745 GCA_036521575.1 Edaphobacter sp.
CATCAGCGTCTGGTCCAGTGCGCCATTCCTGCTCAACAACAGCCTCGGCAAATTCAACGCGAGCCCCTCCGTCGACGCACGCCTCGACTCCTTCCAGAACTCCATCGAGCAGCTCCTCTGGCCCGAGAAGCGTGAAAAGGATTCCGTACTAGGCGACAAGGTCCCAGGCACCATCGACCGCACCACCGACACCAGCTATCTCCGCGTAGCCAACGGCTATCTCCCCCCATTCCTGCAAAAACTCCGCGGCCCCCTCTCCGGCACCTTCGACTGGCTCTTCAACGATAAGGGCATCCAGATCGGCCCCATCCCCAAAGGCACACCCGTAGGCCTGATAGCCAGCCTGAACCTCCTTCCCGAGACCAGCGACCCGATCCAGCGCGCCCAGTACAAACAGAAGGTCCTCGATCTCCTCCTGAAGGCCCAGCACGATCTCAAAAGCCTTCCCCCCAATGCCACCGATGCAGACGCCGTCAAAGTCTTCGACAACCTCAAACAGCCCCTCATGGATCTAAGCAAGTGCCCGGACTACGTCGTCAACCGCGGCCACTACTTCGGCACAAGCTACTTCGCCGAAGAGCCCCCGCTCAGCGACGACGACAAACGAGCCTTGATCGAATTCTTGAAGACCTTTTAGCTATACCGCGTAATTCAAAGAGTCGTCATTCTGACCCTGACCCTGAGCTTGTCGAGGGGAAGGGGAAGAATCCGTGTATTTTGCTCGAAGCGCCTTGCTCTCCACCATCATGAACACGCGTGTCAGACCTTTCTCACAGGCCCCGGATAACGAGCTACCTGCGAGTCAACAGTCAGCAGCGTAATGCCTTCAACCATTCACTTGAACATGTCTTTCAGGTTCAGGCATTTCTCTTGAGGCCCGAACCCCAGTTGTCAAGCTCACATGCCAATCATCTCCACCAGAATCAACAACATCCATATGCCGAATAATTTCCTTCAAGCTGCTAAACTGAATACATAGATGAAAAAGAGCCCGGACTCTAGCCGGGACTTTTTCTTTTGACCTATAAACTCGTACGGAAAGAAGACTTACTCAATAAATCACATAAAATCAATACTTTACGGTAGCCTGGTCCGCCAAACCCTTGAATGAAGAGACTTTCCACCTCTCAGCGGAAACAGGTCCACCCATAACTCTTTTATATGGAAGACTTTGCACGAAAAGTATGGGGGGTGGGGTAGTCCTCAATTATCCGCATGATCCCGCTTGTAGGGCTTTTGCATGAGCGCACGAGCCTCATTCACCGCGCCCTGTGTATTGTCATTCGTCTGAACAGCCAGCCGGTACTCATTGACAGCGCGGTCACGCTGGCCCGTCACGTCGAAGATGCGGCCCAGCTCGACGTGGCTCCAGACCTCGACCCACTTCGGATCTCCGTCTCCCCGTAGTGCATCGCGGAACGAGTTCGCCGCTGACTGGTAGTTCCGCTGCATGAAGAACACCTCACCGATGCGATACGCCGCCAGCGAGCTGTTCTTATTCGCGTCCAGCGCCTTCTGGTATTCAATCAGCCCAGCGGTAAGGTCGCCCTGCGCCACCTGCTGCTGCCCACGCAGAATCGCAACCCGCACGGCCAGGTCAGGAGTGCTCTTCAGCACCCAGTTCTGCGGGTCGATGCTGATCCGCCGCGGCCGCCCGAACGTCTCGACCGAGTACTGGCTCTCGGTCCCGGTCAAATCGACGCGGCGGGTCTCGGTCTTGCCGTCCGTCTCGATACGCAGCTCAACCGGCATGCGGAACAGATCCAGGTCCTGCGCAACGGACCCGATGGTGCGGAAACCCTTGTTATCGCCCAACCGGAAGACCGTGTACTTGTTCGTAAACGCCGGTGCCCCGGTCCCATTGATCCACTGCGCAAAAAACGACGTAAGCTGTTCCTGCGATTGCGCCTCAGCGACAGTCTCAACGTTGGCAGTGCGGACCGACTTATCGGTGTACTGAGTAAGCAGGGCACGCAGGAATTTATTGAAGACTTCATCGCCCATCTCCCACCGGAGCATGTGAAAAACCATCGCTCCTTTCTCCAGCGTCATCGACTGGAACTGCGGCGAGAAAGGATCGAGCCTGCCAAGAGTAGTCAGCGGCTCGGTGTCATACGCCAACGCGCCTGCGGAGACATCCATCACCGCAGACTCGAATGCAGTCTTACCCGCCGAGTCCTCTAGATACATCAGCTCGGTATAGCGCGACATGCCGTTCGTAATCCAGGCATCATTCAAAGTAGCCGGAGAGATCTGCCCTCCCCACCACTGATGGGCAAGCATGTTGGAGAGCAGCCGCTGAAATGTCTTGCCTGCCACGCGCGACCCGCTGAGCCCCACGATCTCTGGAGCCCACGTCGCGGAAACAGCATCGTCCGGAAGCTCGACAAGATTGATCCGGCCGGACTCCGGCTGGCCGAACGTGCCCGACATAAAGAGAAATTCCCGCTCGGCCTGACTGGCAAAGTCATGGGCAACATCCTTGTGCTTTTCGGTCACATAGACGTGCATGTTGCCGGCGACAATCGGGTCAAGATACTTCCCGGCAATAATCGTCCCCGGAAACCCAGGCTTGCCCCAGTTGAACGTGTACTCGGTACGATTGCCGGGCACGCTCTTCTGCGCGGCAACACCGCTGCCGCTGCCGACCACGCGCAAATCCCCCGGAACGCGGATATGCATCTCCGCCGTAAACCGATTGGTGTACAGACCCACCATCGGGAACCACCGGCCAGCATAGAGCAGAATGCTGATCGGGTCCTCAACCGAGGCCAGCTTGATACCCTCAACCGGACTAGTCTCAGAACCCTTCAATACCCCCGCGTACTCGAACGCAAACGACGTACTCGTCCCCTTTGGGATAGGCGTCGCCAAATTAAAGCGGACGGTGGAGTTGTTGGTCAGGCGCTCCGCCTCCAGCGGCTTCTTGCTGGCGTCGGTGACCTTGCTGATCTGCAGGCCGTTATTGAGCTCAAAAACGGGCGCCGTGAGGTCTTCGAGCGCCGTAAAGCTAACCACAGCAGTCGCGGTGAGTTTGTTGGCCGCCGGATCGAGCTCCGCGTTGATTACATAGCCGGTGATCTGGAGCTGCGGCTTGGCCGGAGCCGCCCAGGCAGTGGCTGTAAGGATGCAGGACAGAATCGCAACCGAAAGGCGAATGGAGCGGACAAGAGAGCGCATGCGGGCAAAGGTCCTCAAAAGACTATGGTACTGCCGTCAGCCTATTAGACGCTGGCGGTCGGAATTCGGCCACGTCGGGATATCTGCTGGGCTAGCAGGGCTTCAACCGCATCACAAACCCGCCGGATAGAGCCCGCCCCCGCCCCCCCCGGCGGCAGCAGCATCCGACGAACTTCGGCCAGATCCGCCATCATCCTGGCGCGCTCCGGCGTATCGGCGAGCAGAGGCGGCAGCGCGTCAGCGACGTTGGCAGCCGTAAACTGTTGTTGAATCAACTCCGGCACCACCCGCCGCCCCGCGACGAGGTTGACCATCGCGATCGGCAGATTGCCATAAGCATCCTCCTGCGCAGGAATCTCAGGTGGATACCGGACAAGTCGTTTAGCCACGCTGAAGGTGAGCGGCGACACCCGGTAGACCACCACAAAAGGGTTGCCGATGACCGCAGCCTGCACTGTGGCGGTCCCACTGGCAACGACTGCCGCGAGAGCATGTTGGAGCGCCTCGCGGGCATCGGGAACGAGGTGAATTCCAGAGCCCTTCTGCCACCCGGCCTTTTCGGCGATTTGAAGTAAAAGATCGCTGACGCTGCTGTTATCCAGCGTCGATGCGACCGGGATCAGAAATTCGTAGCCAACGCCCAGCTGAACAGCGGCCTGCACCATGGTAGGAAGGTTCGCTTCAACCTCCTTCCAGCGGCTACCGGGAAGGAGCGCGATCCATCGAGCAGACAGATTGAGATCGTGCTCAGCAGCGTATCCTTCACGAGAGGCCGCCGGCAGAGGCAGCTCAGCCAGCGGATGCCCCACAAACGCCGCATCCACCCGACGCGCCCGGTAGAAACGTTCCTCAAACGGAAAGATAACCATCATCCGGCTAACCCGCTCCTGCACCCAGCGCAGCCGTTTCCGCTTCCAGGCCCAAAGCTGCGGGCTAACAAAATAGACGACCGGAATATCAAGTTTTTTCAACTCCCGGGCAAGCCGAAAGTTCACATCCGGGAAATCAATCAGGACAGCAACATCAGGACGCCGGCTCTTGATGGACGCAACCAGCCGTCGATACTCCCCGTAGACACGCGGCATATGCCGGACGACTTCCGTGATGCCCATATGCGCCACATCTTCCGCACGGACAACACGGTCAAGCCCGGCTTCGGCCATCTCCCTGCCGCCGAGACCAAAGAACTCCGCTTGTGGATCGCGCCCACACAGCTCAGCGATGATCTGCGCTCCATACTGGTCACCACTGGCTTCACCGGCGGAGAGAAAGATTCGCGGATTGGATCTTGTCCCGATAGAACCAGTGTAGATTTTTCTCGAGGCGATTGCATGGCAGGAAGTACAGCAAAGCGTTTCCGGGCAGTGCTAGAGCCACTGGAAGGCGGCTTGGGTTGGGTGATCGCCCGCCTTCCATTCGACGTCCAGACGACCTGGAAGAACATGGTTCGCCTACGCGTCAAGGTTAAGGTCGGAGAAGAGATCTTCCGCACGTCCTTATTCACCGATGCCCATCGCGGCGGACACTTTCTCCTCGTCAACAAGAAGATGCAGAGGGCCGCCAGCGCAAGGGTCGGAGCCATGGTGAACTTCACCATCGTCCCCGATCTCGAAGAACGATCCCCCGCAGTGCCACCTGAGCTGGCAAAGCTCCTGAAGACTGAAAAAGCATTGGCAAAATGGTTCACTGGCTTGAGCGAGTCCACGCGCTGGGAGATCGCCAAATGGGTCGAAGGCGTAAAAAGTGCCGAAGCAAGACAGCGACGCGCAGAGCAGATGGCCGAACGCCTTATGCTGACAATGGAGAGCGAAAAAGCACTCCCGCCAATCCTGGAAGTAGCCTTCCACAAGGCTCCCGCCGCACGAAAAGGGTGGGAGGCGATGACCCTGACGCAGCGACGCAGCCATCTGCTGGGAGTGTTCTATTACCAGAGTCCCGAGGCTCGCGACAAGCGCGTCGCCAAGCTAGTCGAGGACGCGTTGCGGATGGCGCAGCCTAGTCCGCGCTGAGCGGCTGCAACGATACATTTGCATCCGTGCCGGCCCCAAGCTCCTGATCCTTATACTGCAACTGATACAGCTTCCAATACAACCCCCGCTGCGCAAGCAACTGCTGGTGAGTCCCCCGCTCACGAAGCTGCCCTTTATGCATCACCAGAATCGTATCGGCCCGTTGAATCGTCGACAGCCGATGCGCAATGAGCACCGAGGTCCGGCCGGTGATCATGCGCGAAAGAGCAAGCCGCACCCGAAGCTCCGTATCCGTATCGACCGAAGACGTAGCCTCATCGAGAATCAGTATCCCCGGATCATGCGCCAGCGCCCTCGCAAAGCTGATGAGCTGCTTCTGCCCCGTCGAAAGGGTAGCCCCGCGCTCACGGACAGGCTCGGCAAACTGCAAAGGCAGCGTCCGGATGAAGTCGCCCACGTTCACTTCATCCGCCGCGCGCTCAAGCCGTTCGTCGGTAATCCACGACGAGCCCAGCCGAATGTTATCGGCAATCGTCCCCGTAAAGAGGAAAGGATCCTGCAGTACAACGCCGAAGCGCTGACGAAGCTTCTTCAG
>DATDHL010000739.1:0-9688 GCA_036521575.1 Edaphobacter sp.
GGTTTGGTGTGGTGTATCTGAACAGCGCCAGGAAGCCCTGCGTTGCTCTCATGAAGGGGCTGACTGAAGCTTGTTCCGGCGGATTAGTCTTGAACTATGCGCAATCCGGAAGTTGAACCGGCCCAGCCCCTGCGAGCCACCATCCCGCATTTCGCCTCAGCTTGTCTGGTTTGTCATTCCCGCACGGGATCTGCTTTTGCCTCTAGGTACCCCAAGGCTTCAGCCTTGGGTCTCTATCCGTCCCGTAAAGAAAAAAAGGCTTTAGCCCCTGGGGTATGCTTTCTTGTCCCGCACCGACACAGCCCACATCACAAGCGACTCACTCCCGCGCCGCCAGCATTCCCTTCAACTCCCTCACCTCAACCGCCAGAGCTTTAATCTCCCGCATCAAATCCGCCCGCTGCGCGTCATCGCTCATGGCCTTGATCCCCTCCATGTAGAAGTTCCCATTCGGCTCCAGAACGCACTTCTCCACCTCAGCGAAATCCGTGAACCCCTGCTTATGCAGCACAGACCGCAGCTCCAGTTCGGTCAGAGCCTCCTTCTTCGCCGCCGCCCAGTCCACCACCCCATGCCTGATCAACACCCTCTCCGATCCCTCCAGCACCATGCTCAGCCTCGGCGACCGGAACAGCACCCGCGTCAGCAGCCAGTTGATCGCCAGCAGCGAGAACGCCCCAATCACCCCACCCGACACCGAGTTGTCCTCCCCGATCATCGCATTCTGCACCGTATTCGACAGGCTCAGTAAAACCACCAGGTCAAACGGATTCAGCTGCGCCAGCTCCCGCTTCCCAAACAATCGCAGAAACAGGATCAGGCACAGATACACAATCATCGGGCGCAGGATCTTCTCCAGCACCGGCAGAGGGAGGTGAAACATGCTCTCGATCAACGGAGACTCCTTTTTACAACCACCAATTCACCACAACAAAACCACACTTCCCACACGTTTCTCCATCTGCTAACCATCGAAAAACGCTAGGAATACCGCTTCTGGTGCCACTCCCACGCGCTAGAAATAATCTGGTCCAACTCCGCAAACTTCGGCTTCCACCCCAGCTCCGCCTTGATCTTCTCCGAGCTGGCCACCAGCACCGCAGGATCACCCGGCCGCCGCGGACATTCCTCCACAGCAATAGCCCGCCCTGTCACCCGCTGCACCGACTCAATCACCTCCCGCACCGTAAAGCCCTGCCCATTCCCAATGTTGTAGATAAGCCGGCTCTTCTCCTTAAGCGCCCCCAATGCAAGCAGATGCGCGTCCGCCAAGTCCTGCACATGGATGTAATCCCGCACACAAGTCCCATCCTTGGTCGGATAATCCTGCCCAAAAATCTTGATACTCCCCCGCCGCCCCAGTGCCACATCCAGAATCAACGGAATCAAATGCGACTCAGGCTCATGCGCCTCTCCATACCCATCAATCGCCCCCGCCACATTGAAGTACCGCAAGCTCGCATAACGAAACCCATGGCTCTGATTCATCCACCGCAACATATATTCGACCAGCAACTTGCTCTCTCCATAGGGGTTAGTGGGCGCCAGCTTTGCATCTTCCAGAATCGGCGTAGTCTCCGGCTCCCCATAACAAGCCGCCGTCGAACTAAAAACCAGCTTGTCATGCCCCGTAGCCAGCATCGCCTCCAAAAGCGTCAGCGTCGAAGCCGTGTTGTTCCGAAAATAAATCTCCGGCCGCTGCATACTCTCCCCCGCCTCAATCAACGCCGCGAAATGCATCACTCCATCGAATCCGCCGTCCCTCAGCGTCTTCTCCACCGGCGCACGATCGGCCAGATCCCCCTCAACAAACTCCACCCCCTCAGCCACCGCCAATCGCTTGCTATGACAGAGGTTGTCGAACACCGTCACCGTATGCCCACCAGCGAGCAACATTCTGCACACCGTACCACCGATATAACCTGCTCCGCCCGTCACTAAAATCTTCATTCCAAACATCCTCCATAGTCTCTACTTGGATACCACAAAAGTATCAGTGTCAATCACATACGGTTACGGCAATATACTTGCAGTAAGTGAATGGTAGAGCTCCGGCTGGACAATACGCTGCACGGTGCCTACTGCAACCTTCTGCGCAACCTTTAATGTTTGTCTAGGTTAAGCCCCCAGCGATAGCGATTATTTTTTCACTCGCGCTGTGAACAGTTGCATCGAGCAGGTTCGGCAGAGTTCGAACACTCGACGGCTCTCCGTAAGTCTTCGGAGTTTCACCCACCGCTACACCAGTTCTGGCCTGCCGCCGGGATTGGTCCTCGGCCTTTCGATCAGGCCCTTTTGAAGGATTTTTATGGCAAAGCCGCTTCGCAGTGATGACCCCTCACCGCAGAATATGCAGTTCTCTCACTTCGGTGTTCTCAACGACGGCAGCCAGAGCAAGAGTTCGCTCTTCACCTCTATCTCTCTTAATATCATCATCGCCATCGTCGTCTGCATCATCGGCGCCGCAGCGAAAAAGACGATGGATAACAGGCATAAGCTCACCGAGTTGAGCCTCGCGCCGCTCCCCAAGCCCGAACCCGAACCTATCCGGCCGAAAGTCATTCCCCCCAAGCCGCTCCCCACGCCTCCGGTCGTGAAGGTCGAGCCGCCCAAGATCAAGATGCCCGAGGTCAAGCTGCCTGAGCCTCCGAAGCCACCAGAAATTAAAATGGTGCAGCAGCCCCCGATCCTCGTTCCTGCACCGCCAAAGATTGTCCAACCGCCGCCCGCACCCAAGATCGTCAACCTCGCCCAGGCCCAGCCTGCTGCGGTTGCAAATAACTCTCCGCATCCAGCTCCGATAGCCCTCGGTCAGCAGAATAATCCCATTGCACCCTCCAATCGCCCGAGCGCTTCTGCGATCAACCTCGGCAATAGCGGCGCAGCTGGAATGCCCGCCTCAAACAAGGGCATGGGTCCGACCACAGTCAGCCTCGGCTCAGGCTCTCCCTCCAGCCAGAACATGAGCGGCAGAGACAACGGCGCTGCTGTCAAGGGCGTCAAGCTTGGCGTCACCGGCGGAACTGGACCTCTCAACTCGCCCACTCGTATCGCTGGTCCAGTCAATCTCGGCCAGAACACTCCTCCTCCCGCACCTAAGCCAACTGGCCCGGTGATGTCGGCCAAGTCCGCTCCCAAAGTACTCTTCAAGCCGCGTCCGGAGTACACCGCCGAAGCCATGAAGCTGCACATTGAAGGAACCGTCTCCGTTCGCCTCCGTGTCTCATCCACCGGCGCCGTCCAGGTTCTGGGCGTCACCAGCGACCTTGGCCACGGACTCGGCGACTCAGCCGTTCGCGCTGTTCAGTCAACTCGCTTCTCACCCGCTACCGACGCGTCAGGAAATCCCGTCGATTGGGAGGGCGTGGTCAACGTCGCCTTCCAGCTCGCCGGATAAACCAGCTTTATTTTGCCGCTTTATAACGTCATGAACTAGCATCAAGACCATTACAAGGATGACCTCAACGTCATCGCAGGAGCCGTAAATCATGATCCTCCGGAAACACTCCCTCGCCGGTCTGCTGCTGGCAACCTTCGTCGCATCTACCTTCTCGGCCCACGGTCTTCCGCTTGTTGGCAAGAAAAAGAAGACGGAGGACGTCCTGCCTGCACGCAAACTCACAGCGGCGCAGAACGCTCTTATCGACAAAGCCATCGCGCGCGAAAAGGTGGTCGTTAAGACCGTTAAGGAGCGGTCTCCCCTCGTCGAGACCTACATCCAGACCATGAAGCCCGACCCAGTCATGGGCCAAATCCCCGAGTCTGACGAGCACCACCTCGCTCGTGTCGACTTCAACAGAATCATCGGTGACAGCGATTACGCGGTCAACAAAGCGACATCCCAGGGCACGGGAGGTAGCAAACTGGGATTCTTCAAGTCGTCGATGTCCTACATCACCAGCCTCGGCGGCAGCCTGCACCTCAACTTCCATGAGTCCGGCTTCGTCCAGATGGTCCTAATGGACTCTAACGACTTCGACCGCCAGCACTATGTCTTCGGCTATGTCCGCAACGACTTCCTCGGCAACACCCCCACCGCCGTCTTTGACGTAACCCCCATCTCAGGCAAGCGCGCTACCGGCCGCTTCTTCGGCCGCATCTGGGTCGAAACCCGTGACGGCAACGTCGTCCGCTTCAACGGCAACTTCGCCGGCAGCGAGAAGGACTACAGCGAGTTCTATCACTTCGACAGCTGGCGCACCAACGTTCAGCCCGACCTCTGGCTCCCGACCTCGTTCTACGTTGAAGAGAGCGATCCAAAGAGCGTCTCCCGCACCTTGAAGTTCAAAGCGATCAACCACATCTGGGGCTACGTCCTCAAGGTACCTGCCAAGGAGAGCGAGAACACTTCGCTTGACGTAGTCGGCGCCACCGATGTCAGCAACGACGCACAGGATATAAGCCCTCTCGGCGCACAGCGTGCCTGGGCCCAGCAGGCAGAGGACAACATTGTCGATCGCCTCTTCCAGGCCGGACTCCTCGATGCGCCCAGCGAGTTCGATAAGACGCTCGAAGCGCTCGCCGGCAACATCCTCGCCTATAACAACATCACTCTTTCGCGCCCCATCCGCTGCCGCACTCTCCTCACGCAGCCACTGGAATCGGTCGCCATTGGCAACACCATCGTCATCTCCAAGAGCCTGCTCGACACCACTGGCGTCGTAACCCAGGACGGCGCACAGCAGATGGGAAATCTCAACGCCATCCTGGCATTCCAGATCGCACACGTCGTTCTCGGTCACCGGCTCGATACCAAGTACGCCTTCAACGACCGCCTCCTCTTCCCTTCCACCTCAGTCTTTGATCGCATCCCCATGCATCACACGGATGCTGACAACGAGGCAGCAGCCAAGAAAGCCCTGGAGCTACTGAGCGCCAAAGAGCTCGAAGGTGGCCAACAGTATTTCGGCCTTTACCTCCAGCAGCTCCAGCAACGCGTGAAAGCGCTGAAGGCACTCAATGAACCGATGATCGGCGACGGTCTCGTCAAGAGCGACAACGACTCCACCTTCTGGATGGCGGCCATGATGAGCAAGGGCCCCAAGCTCGACATGAAGGACCTCAAGCAGCAGGCCGCCATGCCGCTCTCCAGCTTCATGCGCTTTGATCCCTGGAGCGACCAGGTCATCGTGATGCACGCCGCCTACGAGCCCCTGCTCACAGCGGCCGACAAGATGCCCTTCGAAGTGGCTCCCGTCTATCTCAAACTGAGCTATTACAAACCTCCGGTCGATGCAGCCGCAGCACCCTCCACCGGTAATGTCCAGGCTGCTACAGACTCTGGAACTGCACCCGCTGCCGCCCCGGCTAACACTGCACCGGCGCCAGCAGCGGCAGCGCCAGCACAAACGGCACAACCACAGAACTAATCAATCGCAACAAACACGGGGACTTTGGCCCATTCAGGCCAGTCCCCGCACTTTTTCAAAAATAGAAGTTGGTAACGGCCATGAAACATCTATTCACGGAGGCACCATAAGCTTGAAACGCCATTTTTTTATCGGCTGTTTCATCTGGGTTCTTGGCCTCACGTGTTCGTCGCATGCACAAGCTGTGCCTTCGGCCACACGAACAGGTATCGCTCAATTCGGAGGCGGCGGATCCGCCGCGAGACCAGACTACAGCCCTAACAGAATCGGGGGGATTGCCGTCTATGGAACGTTTGACTTCACCAGGCATATCGGTATCGAAGGTTCTATTCACTACACGAGCATGGTCGCTCCCGATTACGTCGGAGAAAACTCCTACTTGATCGGCCCTCGCTACGTCTTTCATCACAACCGCCTTTATCCTTACGCGAAGATCCTCGTCGGATTCGGCCGCTTCAGCTACACCTTCGAAAATGCATCGAATGCCACTTACACCTACAAGATCTACGCTCCCGGAGGCGGTCTAGACATTCGAGCCTCTAGGCACGTCAACGTTCGCGCCATAGACTTCGAATATCAACAGTGGCCTGGGTTTCCTGCGAATGGACTCACGCCTCTGGTAGGAACCATCGGTGCTGCCTATGCCTTCCGCTAACGTCCCGGCGAACTGCGCCGAAGAGAGTATCGACGGTTGTGCTAACAAAAGGTCTGCGGTCTGCCTCACTGCAACATCTGACCGCTTGAGGGGGATGTTCGTGTTCACAAGGATTTTCATCTTCTTGGCGCTGCTTGGTGGAATATCCAGCCTGCACGCTCAGGCCACTCCTACCGCCTCGCGTCGAGGCGACCTGCAAATCGGCGGTGGCTATACCAACGCCAACACCGACTATCTGCCCTACCGGGTAAGTGGCGGCACCGCTTACTTCACCTACGACTTCAAGCCTCACTTCGGCCTTGAAGGGGATTTCCGTTTCATCAAGGACAGCCCCACCAATTACTACGAAAAGAGCTACGAGATCGGCGGCCGCTACTTTCGCACCTACAAAGATAGGTGGGTTCCCTACGCCAGAGTCATGTACGGTCGTGGCGTCTTTAACTTTGCTAACAACGGTGTCACTACCGCAAACCTCGCCTACAACCTCGTGGCTGGCGGTGCCGGACTCGACTACAAGCTTCGGCCCTATCTGAACATTCGCGGTGATTATCAGTATCAGAGATGGTTTGGCTTTCCTCAGAACGGACTCACCCCCGGTCTAATCACCATTGGTGCCGCGTACCATTTCCGATAGCTTAAAGCTCTTCTCAAGCCAGTCAGTTCTTAATTAGGACTAAATTGTCCTAATTCTGTAGTTTGTGTACAAAGAAGAAACGAGTCGTTCAAGAGCCTTTCTTAAATACACGCGCCTGACCCATCTCTACCTTGGTGTCTTCATCTCTCCCGCGCTGATCTTCTTCGCCTTTACAGGAGCGCTCCAGACTTTCAGTCTTCACGAAACTACCCGTGGCAGCAACTACACCCTCCTGCCTGGGCTGCCGCTCTAGCTCAAATACACAAAAAACAAACTCCCGTCGTTCCTGTCAGAAGACAGCCAACGCCCGAAAGATCCACGGAAAAGGCCACACACGCTCCAGCTATCCTCGCACAGCCTGGAGCATCCACTCCCGCCGCCCCGGCAATTACTCCAGCTCCCAGAGTGCACCACGCCTTGATCGTCTCCATCGGCCTGTTTGCGTCGACCCTCTCCGGGCTCTATCTGTCGTACAAATACATTCACAACAAAGCCCTGATCACCGTCGCACTGATCGCAGGATTTGTGCTCCCGGTGATTTTGTCCGTCGTTTAGTCGATGTCTTACTAGTAAGCAAATGTGAGACGGACCGCATCTCCCTTGCTCACACGATGTCCAGCCAGTGGAGTCTGTGCGACAACCGTGCCACTCGAAGCTAAAGGAGTTTCGGCCGGGGTACTTGACGCAGCTGGAGTTGTGGAAGTTGCCTGGGCGGGACCTGCCGTCGTTGCTGGGACTGTCACTACCGAACGTTGCTCCTCCGCACTGGCAATATGAAGCCCGGCAGCCGACGCCCGCGAAGCAGCGACCGCCACCGAGAGACCTGTCAATGACGGCATCACAAACGCCGTAGGCGACACGGTAGCATCGCTGAGCAGCAGGCTGACGCGGGGTTGATCGACGCCAACGGCATTGGGATTTGGCGTCTGCGCGACAACAATACCTGCTTCTTCGGGAGCTGCAATGGACGCAACGGTACCCAGATCAAGCGAAAGCCGCCGAATGTTGATCGACGCCGTACGCTCGCTCTGGCCCACAACATTCGGGATAGAGACCTGCTGTGGCCCCAGGCTTTCGGTAACGCGCACAGTCCACGCTCGACGCACCGTTGTTCCCGCCGCAGGCGACTGCGCGAGAATATTCCCAGTAGGCGTGTCCGCTGAGTAGAAGCGGTTTTCGACATTCAGTCGCAGACCCAGTGAACTGGCCTTTCGGCTGGCATCCTGCAAGCTTAGACCTGCAACATTCGGAACCTTGACCTCGCGGCCATGAATCGCCAGTCGCATCGTCAGGAACGCCGACATCATGGCCACAGCCAGCATGGCCAGCGCGCCCAGGACAAAATTGAAGAATCGTTTCATCTATTCGCTAGGATACAGAAGACAGGTCAGCGTCGATTGTCGGTAGCCGGCTCCGGATGGATCAGTACGCGGCTGACCTCTGGAGCATCCAGCTTAAAGGCATTTTCAAGCGCGGTAATGACAGCGTGAACCTCGGCCATCGGCAGATCATCGGGCAGCGTGCAGTGACAGCTTATCTGGATACGATCATGCATACGCGAAACCAACACTTCATGGATGTCCAGGATTTCAGGAAAGGCGCTGGCCGCACGGCGAAGGCGGCTCTCCAATTGACGGTCTCGTTCAAACGAAGCAGGGCGTTCGATCGTAGCAGGCTCGCTCTCGATATGGGTCAGAATTGAAGTAATAGCAGGAATCTCACGGCGCATTTCGGATTCCAATTGCGTGGCGAGCGCATGGGCCTCGCGTAGCGGCATCGTCTCATTTACCTCCAGGTGCTGTTCCACATGAAGCGTCCCGTCGTACTCCTGCACGCTAACATCATGAATCACGAGGTTGGAACGCGCCGCCACAGCACGTATCCGATCATGGACGCTCTCCGCCACCGAAGCCGTAGGGATAGAGTGAACGACAACATCTGCTCCTGGAAGGTGTCGTTGTACCGCGGCCGTTGCCGACATCGTGATCTGTTCAGAACGTTGAAAAGTAAGGTTACGAGGCAAACCGAGCGTGATATCAGCGAAGTAGCTCGAGCCAGAGCGACGCGTGCGAACTCGATCGACAGATAGAACACCATCGATTGCAGTTAATTCGCGCACCAATTCGCTGTTTTGGGCGCGTGCCTCTGTAGGAGTTGCATCCGTAAGCGCATCGATCGTGCGCCGCGCCAGACGCCACGTCACATGCAGGATGATTCCGGAGACAACAATGGCGGCAATCGGATCGGCAAGTTCGAGCGCGGGAATGTGCATACGCGCACCCACGAACGTAGCGGTGAGGCCAAACAAAACCGCAAGCGAAGACCAGATATCAGTAGAGAAGTGGATAGCATCCGCTTCCAACGCCTCGCTGTTGTATTGCTGGGCGACACGATGGAGATTGCGCGAACGCGTAAAGTCAACCGTAATCGAAAGCAGAAGAACTGCAAAAGGCCAGATCGAAAAAGTCAGCGAGAACTGTTGATGAAAAAAGATCCTTCGAATAGCCTCCGTGAGGATCCACACGCAAGACCCGAGCATCAACACAGTTTCAACAAAAGCTGCGAGGCTCTCGATCTTGCCATGCCCATAGTTATGGCTCTCATCCGCCGGACGGTCGGCCACGCGAATCGAGAAAAATGTGATCGCCGCAGCTACAAGATCGATGCTCGAGTGAGCACCTTCTGACAACATGCCCAGCGAACCAGTGAGCACACCGGTAAGCAGTTTGAGCGCCGTAATGACCAGCGCCGCAAGAACCGACACCAGCGCAGCCGAGCGTTTGGCCGTATGCTTGTGCGCGATCTCTTCGGGAGTCTCTGTCTGTGTCATGAAAGTAAAGCCGCGATGCTCACGCTTTGTAAACTATGGCTTGGTTGCCTGATACAGCCCGGCAGTCCCGAAAGTGTAGCTTGTCCAAGCACCCCGCGTGAAGCCTGCATTGGCAATCAGTTCAAGCATCCGTGGAGGCCGTGGAAACCGCTCGACCGAAGCAGGCAAATATCTATAGGCGCCCGCATTGCCCGAGATCA
>DATDHL010000740.1:0-2401 GCA_036521575.1 Edaphobacter sp.
GCGCGTGAAGACGCTGCATCCGAAGGTACATGGCGGGATTCTGCATATGCGGGGGAATCCGGAGCATGTGGCGGCGGTTCAGTCGCATGGGATTGAGCCGATCGATATGGTTGTGGTGAACCTGTACGCGTTCGAGAAGACTGCGCAGAAGCCGGGGGTGGCGTTTGCGGATGTGATCGAGAACATCGATATCGGTGGGCCTTCGATGGTGCGGTCGGCGGCGAAGAACTTTGAGGATGTCGCGATTGTGACCTCGGTGGCGAATTATGCTGCACTGGCTGACGAGTTGGCGGCGAACTCGGGTAGTTTGAGCCGGGCCACGCGGTGGCGGCTGGCTAAACAGGCTTTTGCGGTTACGGCGGCGTATGACGCAGGGATTGCGACGGCGCTTGAGAGCATTGAGGCTCCGGAGGGCAAGGCGGTTTTTGTGCAGGATGCGCTGCCACAGACGCTGCGGGTGATCGATCCGCTGGGGCAGACGCTGCGGTATGGGGAGAATCCGCACCAGAAGGCGGCGCTTTATGTGGACGGCAGCGGCAAGGGTGTGGCCGCGGGCGAGCAGTTGCAGGGCAAGGAGCTTAGCTATAACAACATCGTCGATCTGGATGCCTGCTGGGAGTTGGTGAGCGAGTTCGATGCTGCGAGTGATGCCGCTGTGGCGATCATCAAGCATACGAATCCGTGCGGGGCTTCGACGGGTGCGACGGTTCTGGAGGCTTATAAACGGGCGCTGGAGGCTGATCCGGTCTCGGCGTTTGGCGGGGTGATCGGGATCAATCGCGAGGTGGATGCCGAGGCCGCGGGGGAGATCGCCAAGCTGTTTGTTGAGGCGATTGTTGCTCCTTCGTTTACGCAGGGGGCGCTGGAGCGGTTTGCGGCGAAGAAGAATCTGCGGCTGGTGAAGATCACCCCGGCAGATACGTCGCGGGTGCTGAAGCAGGTTTCGGGTGGGGTGCTGGTGCAGGATGCGGACCGGCTGCGGATTACGGAGGCTGAGCTGAAGCTTGTCACGGAGCGCAAGCCGACGGCTGAGGAGATGCGTGCGCTGCTGTTCGCGTGGCGGGTTTGCAAGCATGTGAAGTCGAACGCGATTGTTTATGCGCGGTTCTCGGAGGGGCATGGGCAGACGGTTGGGATCGGCGCAGGGCAGATGAGCCGGGTCGATGCGGCTCGGTTTGGTGCGATGAAAGCTGTGCTGCCGTTGAAGGGGTCGGTTGCGGCCTCGGATGCGTTCTTCCCATTTGCGGATGGGCTTGAGACGGTGGCCAATGCTGGTGCGACTGCGGTGATCCAGCCCGGGGGCTCGGTGCGGGACGCTGAGGTGATTGAAGCGGCCAACCGGTTGGGGGTCGCGATGGCCTTTACCGGGGTGCGGCATTTCCGGCACGGATAAAAAGCTCAGGCCAGCACGGGATTGTGGCGTCGGGGGAGAGAGCTCAGGGCCATAAAGCCCTTTTGATTTGTGCAGCTTTTCGCAGGTCTAAAGCCTGGCGTTCATTCCGGAAGCAGCAACGATGACTCGTCCGCAGCCTGTGAATCCGCGCCCCCTCAAAGGAATGACTTTTTCCAACAATCGCTTAAGACGGCTATAATCACGGCCATGCTGCGCAATCGGCATGGCTGACCCGCTTGCATCCAATCGGTGTGCGGTTCCGTCTAACTCTAAAGTTCGCCCCGGCGTGATTTGGGATAACCCTGTCGGCCCAGGAAGTTACAACACATGACTCTGCTTTCGCGCGTCTCATCTCTACGCCGGCTCCCGCTGCTTCCTGTAGCGGCCCTACTGTTTGCCTCGCATACGATGGTTGCGCAGGCACCCAAGGCGGCGACTCCTGACCGTGCTGCGTCCTACTATCACTATGGGTTGGCGCATCTTTATGAAGACCTTGCGGTCAACGCCGGGCGGTCGGACTATGCGACGCAGGCGGTGGAGCAGTATAAGCTCGCGCTCGATGCCGATCCCGACTCGCGTTTGTTGCAGGATGGCTTAGCCGAACTTTACTTCAAGATTGGCCGCATCCGCGAGGCCGTTACGACCGCGCAGGAGCAGGTGAAGAAGTATCCCGATGATATTGAGGCGCACACACTGCTCGGGAAGGTCTATCTGCGCTCGTTGGGCGATATGCAGAACGCACAGTCGAGCCAGATGTTGCAACTCGCTATTGGCGAATACGAGAAGCTGGCCGCACTGAAGCCGGGCGATGTCGAGATCCATCTTTTGCTGGGGCAGCTCTATGGCCTGAATCATGACTCAGGCAAGGCGGAAGCAGAGTTCAAGGCGGCGCAGAAGATCGATGCTAATTCGGAAGAAGTTGTTCTGAATATGGCCCGGCTGTATGGCGAGCAGGGCGACTACAAACGTGCTGCCGAGACACTGGAGGCTGTTCCGACGGACGACCGG
>DATDHL010000741.1:0-58193 GCA_036521575.1 Edaphobacter sp.
GGAAAAGCGCCAGGCGTCGAACAGGAACGTACTTCCATTGATTGGCTTGGGCGTCCGCTCCTAGCAGCGTGCGTGCACCCCATAGAACTGTGCCGTAGACGGGGAAGGTGCGGAAACAGTTGAGTCCGAGCGGATTGAGGGCTCCTTGCTCAGCGTCACTTAGCTTGTAGACCAGAGACTGTACTCCAGTTAGTGTGGCTTCGATTCCCGCGGGTGCTTTCCATACACCTCGGGTTGAGTCGATACGAGCGTAGAGTCCTGCGACGACGCCCGAGGGCGCGAAGGTACGGAGCTGATAGTTGTTGAGCGGATCCGGGAGGCGAAGTCGAGGAAAGAAAGCTGCGCCGTTCTCATCGACTACGGTGAGGCCCCCGGACTTCCAATCGACTGCTCCTGAGACCGTGTTGATGTTAGGAGGGGCATCAATGAGAAGAAAAGCGCTCATGGTGTCGCAGAGCGTAATGGCTGCGCTGTAAATGGCGTTGGGGTCGACGGTTGTATCGAGTGCGTTTGGATCGCTCGGGTTTGCTCGGGTGGCATCTGGAATGGACAGGAGGTTGAAGAGATCAACTTTTTGGAGTGCGTAGATTCCTGTGAAGCTGCTTGGGTCTCCGATGAGATCTCCGGTTGCTGGCAGGCCAGTGCCGGGCTTTCCAGCTGTCGAACTGGTTTGGCTGCCGCCCCAGGCGTTGGTGCCGGTTCCGTTGCCAGTTCCAAGGGCGTAGTGGGCGACGTTGGTGCTGAATGGTGCAGTGAGGCCGAGAGGCCCCGCTGCGTCTTTGGGGCCGCTCGAGGGAGCGGTGATGGTGACGACTGCATCGGGTGCTTGAGGCAGGAGAGCGTTGACTCGGATGCCGGAGCCAGTTGCGGTTGGCGCGACCGAAGTTTGGATTGAGGCTCCTGGCATCTGGATTGCGAGGGCGTTATTTACTGTCGTCTGCAACTGCGCGGCGAGTCCTGCGAGAGATTGCGGCAGGGGAGAGCCGCTCGAGAAGACTTTGACCGTGAGCGGTAATGGAGCCGGTGCGGTTGGAGGTGACGAGACGCTTATCGTTACTCCGAAATCGTCTGTCGCGACACCTGTACCACCGCCGAGCGCTGTGTTGACCGCGGCGTTGGTGATTGTGGCGCCGACGATGCCGGTGACGACCGGTGCGCCGGAGGGCGATCCAGCTACGGCAGCCTTGACCAGTTGAGAGCCGTTGTCCGGATCGTTGACGATGGCTGTGATGTAGTTCGACTGCGTGTTCTTGAGCGAGAGCTGTGGGAAGGACTCGGTTGTTCCGTCTTGCAGATCGGTGATGGTGAGGTTGAATGAGGTTGCATCGGCTGTATGGTCGATACCGGTGTAGTCGACGTCCAACAGAAGTTGGCCATCGGCCCAGCTTCCGCTGCTGAGAGCGGTGAAGGTAATGCTGTTAAAGACTACCTGCGCTCCTGTGGCTCCGGTTCGAGGTGTGCGTACTACGTATGCTTCGGTTCCACCGTTCGAGAAGAACTGCTGGACAGCGTAGCTGAGTTCGCTGTCGGAGGCGAGGCCACCGAAATAGCGCTCGAAGTCGCTGAAATCAAAGATATGTTCGGCGCGGTTGTCGATGCCTTTGGCGGTGTATCCCACAAAGGCAGCGATTGAGGTCGCTACCCCCGCAATTGTATGGACAGGGCTGGTTAGCTCGCGGATATAGACGCCAGGATACGTGGGGGTACTCGCCATGAGACACCTCGATTTCGTATTTGGTGCGCTGACTTTTGGCCCGGGAGAGGATCGAATTACCTTGAATGTTCGGGGTCGAACGGTAACGATCTCGTTTGGGGATTATTAACAGCCAGCCGCCCATCCGTCAAGGGATGTGTTGGATTTTTATCTTGTGCTCTGCGAAACCTCCTACTGTGCCCGTATTCACGGGTTGTGGCCAAGTGCTGCCATGCCACGACAACGCTGTAACTGTGGTAGATTCAAAAAAGCGCGAAAATCGCAGCGGAGAGATGGCCGAGTGGCTGAAGGCGCACGCTTGGAAAGCGTGTATACCGCAAGGTATCCAGGGTTCGAATCCCTGTCTCTCCGCCATATTTTGTCATCTGCTCTATAAATCAATCTAAACTTAGATAAATGATAGGGTTACGGGGACGGCGTAAGTTTTATACAGCCTCCCTAGGGCCGTTCTTGTCCCCTATTTCTTCTCCAATATCAGTATCGTTTCATGGTGACGGTATAACGGCGGTTATTTGATTCGAGTACCCGCTCTCCCCGCCGTTTGTACCGACCGCAGTAACCACATAGAAATAGGTTGAACCCGCAATTACGGCCTGATCGGTGTAATTGGTCGGGGCAACCAGTGTGCTATTGACTTTGGAGTATGAGCCTCCGGAAACAATTGAGCGGTATACGTTATAACCGGCGATTTGGGATCCGGTTTCAGCCCATGACAAGGTCACAGAGTGACTTACGGCGGACCCAGTCAACGGAACGGTTAGCGTTCCATTTTGTGCAGTGCTCGTGATTGCTAAGGTTCCCGCTGCGGAACCGCTCGTTGTTGGAGCGAAGGCGATGGATAATGACGTCGACTGGTTGGAGGCCAGGGTGAACGGGGTCGCCAGATAACTGAGAGAGAATCCTGCTCCAGTCACGGCCATGCCGGAGACGATGACGGACGCGGCTCCTGTGTTGGTGATCGTTACCGATTGGGACTGAGTACCATTAACGGTTACATTGCCGAAGCTCAACGTGGTCGGGTTGGATGACAACAATCCCTGTGGGGGAGTAACGCCAGACCCGCCCTGGGGGGGAGTAACGCCAGACCCGGTGAGCGACACGGATAATGTTTGACCGGTTGCCGCATTACTGACAAATGCTATGCTGCCGACTGCCGAACCCGTCGTGGTGGGTGTGAAGAAGGCCGTATAGGTCTGTGTTTGACCGGAAGCCACCGAAAATGGGGTTTCGTACCCCGATGCGCTGTATGGGCCAGTGATCTGAACGGATGTTACGGTGATCGCCGTGGGGCAACTGTTTATTATGCTTGCTACGGAGGAGTAGTTGTACCCGAGCGTTGTGTTGGGGAAAGTGATTGACGCTGGATTTGCCGTCAGTTGACATGTGGATGCACCCGAGAGGGCCGGGACCGTGACTGGCTGCCCGTTTATGGTGATGTTTTGGACTGTCGACTGCTCTTGGATCTGCACTGTCTTGTAGACGCCGGGCAGGGGATCCACATTGTTGAACGCTGCCACGCCCACGATCACGGTAACGGTCGTCGAGTCGGGCGCGGGGGTGAAGGTCTGTGGATCAGTCCATGCCTCAGGACTGGGTGATCCTGGAGCGCTGTTGCATGGGCCTGAGTTCGACTGCATTACGCAAGTAGACGCGACCTGGCCGTAGCGAAGGGTGATGGAACTGCTTGCGGTGATGACGGACCCCTCAGGCGAATTGACGAGATACCAAAGAGAAGAAAGAGCCGGGACCGTGACTGGTTGTCCGTTTATGGCGATGTTTTGGACGGTCGACTGCTCCTGGATCTCCACCGTCTTGTAGACCCCGGGGAGGGGATCGCCGTTGAACGTGGACGAACTGACGATTATGGAAACGGTTGTCGAACCAGGCGCGGGCGTGAAGGTCTGTGGAGCGGACCATGCCTCAGGGGAAGGTGACCCGGAGGGTACGCCACTGCACGGGCCGTTGGCGCAGGTAGACGCAACCTGACCGTAGCGAAGAGTAATCGGCCCTGTAGCGGTGATGACGGATCCCTCGGGCGCATTGAGGAGGTACCAGAGGGGCGGGGAAAGAGTCGGGACTGTGACTGGTTGTCCGTTTATTGCGATGTTTTGGACTGTCGACTGCTCGAGGATCTCCACTGTCTTGTAGACCCCAGGGAGCGGGTCGTCGTTGAACGTCGTCGAACTGACGATTACGGAAACGGTAGTGGAACCAGGCGTGGGGGTAAAGGTCTGTGGAGCGGTCCATGCCTCAGGGCTCGGTGATCCAGTGGCCACGCCACTGCATGGGCTGTTGCTCATCTGCACAGCACAGGTTGATGCAACCTGGCCGAAGCGAAGAGTGATGGGCCCTGTGGCGGTGACGACGGACTCCTCGGGCGCATTGAGGAGGTACCAGACGGATGCGGAAGTTTGGGACCAGACGATTGCGGGCGCAGCAAAACATAGAGCCGCGAGAACGACTGCCGCCAGTCTACGCATGAAGCCTTCCTTTCTGAACTTAATCAGTTAGGTGCGATTGCCGTATAAGCATTGTTTAGTTGTCGGCGGCAGGAGCTCCGGAGTCTTCGTCGAAGGTCCGATGTCAATTAGGCAATTTGAAATTCGCCAACAGAAAGGGGAATTGAACCCACACACACCTTACCAGTTAAGAACCGTAGGTTCAAGTATGTCCGAAGTCAACCCAAGAAAGCCTGTGATCCAACCCTTCTTATCGTATCGCGAGATGTAGGATTTTCAGTATTTCTATTTGTTTGGTTTTGCTTCCGCAGAGCGAAGGGCCAGCACGAGACGCAAACGATTTCAGCAGCAATTGTAATTGAATGTGTCGACGCCCTTTTTGCAGTGTGAACGCTAATTAATGAGGTGCACTATCCTGACCAATTCGTGTTATTGTGCGGGGTGCCAAAAGAGATCATAGTACTGTGTGAAGTGGGGTTTCCTCACTTCATGTAGATTGTGTGGAAATGATGATATCACCCCTTCTTTTGATATTGTGAAAGTGGGGAATGAGAATGATCTGCCGAGCGGATTCCTAGCTGTCGGATATTAACAAAACCACCCCACTATCTGCGTATTACCTTTCCTTTTTTGTTCTGCCTCTTAACTTTACGAGTCATTTCGCTGTGAAGAGGTGATGTTCGCGATGTGCAGTCACGGTATTTTGTTCTCCCGTAATCGGTTTATAGAGGAGTTGAATGGAAGTGCGCGCCTAGATCTCTCAAATGGAATTCGCGTCTGTTTTGTTGCACTTGCGATTGGCAGCTTGACGATGGTGCTGATCGGTTGTGGGGCCGGCACCTTGGTGGAATCGGGTTCAGGTTCTCTTCAGATTTCACCGAGCACTGTTAATTTTGGAAGTGTGGGTGTTGGGCAGACGGCCCAGAACAGCGTACTTATATCAAATAAGAGTGCCACTCCCGTTGCAATATCCCAGATTAACGTGTCAGGCCAGGCGTTTTCAATCTCCAGTACCGAGAAGCCCCCGATCAATATCCCTGCGGGTAGTACGTACACGCTTTCGATTGGCTTCGCGCCGGCCTCTTCAGACAATTATTCGGGGCTGATTACAATGATGGACGCGAATTCAAAGCTTATTGCTCAACTATCAATGTCAGGAAGCGGGTTGATCGATGGGCATCTGTCGGCGAGTACAACTAACCTTAATTTTGGGAACGTTGCAGTCAACTCAGTGCAAATGCAGACTGTGACATTGACATCGACTGGAACAACTGCTGTCACTATTAACTCTGTGGCCGTTTCTGGAACGGGCTTTACCCTTGTGGATGGCAACTCTCCAGTTACTTTGAATCCGACTCAGACCCTGACGCTCCACGTGCAGTTCGATCCAACGACAAGTGGGGCAGCGATTGGTCAACTGACAGTCAGCAGCAATTCGGTCAGTGGGAGCGCGACAGTGGTGGGTTTAAGCGGCTCGGGAATCGCGAGTGATCCACCGGTAAATCCGCAGTTGACGGTGAGTACTGCAAGCCTGAGTTTTGGCAGTGTAACGGTGAATACTGCGACGACTCGATTGTTGACACTAACGTCGACAGGGACATCGCCAGTGATCGTGAACTCGACTTCGATAACTGGGGCGGGCTTTAGCATAGTAGCTCAGAGTGTTCCCGTGACGTTAAACCCTTCACAATCTGTAACCCTGCAAATACAGTTCGATCCGACGGTAACTGGATCAGTTAGAGGTCAAGTCACTATCAATAGCAATTCAATTACCGGTGGCATCGCATTGGTAGCTCTAAGCGGCATCGGTGCGGCAGCGAGTCCGCAATTGACGATAAGTTCTGGGAGCCTGAGTTTCGGGAATGTGACTGTGAGTTTGGCGACGAGGCAGTCGCTGACATTGACGTCGACGGGGGCTTCGCCGGTGACAGTCAACTCGGCTGCGATCACTGGGAACGGCTTTAGCGTTATAGGCAGCAGCTTTCCCGTAACTCTGAACCCATCACAGTCGATGTCGCTGCAGGTGCAGTTTAGTCCAACCGCAACCGGGGCTGTCAGCGGCCAAATCACAATTAGTAGTAATTCGACCAGCGGAAGTACGGCACTCATTGCTTTGAGCGGGACGGGAACTACAGTTGCGCATGAGGTCGATTTGAGTTGGGATGCGCCAGCCAGTTCAACCGATCCGGTGATAGGGTACAACGTCTATCGATCGATTGGCAGCGCATCGTTTGGGCTGATCAACTTGTCGCTAGACCCGGCAACCGCCTATGTAGATAATGCAGTTGTGAGTGGCACTAGCTATAACTACGTCGTAAAGTCTGTAGATTCGAGTGGTGTGGAAAGCATCGCGTCGAACCAGATTACTGTAACTATTCCCTAGACTGTTATGAAGACCGCTTTTCCCCAATTTCCAGGAAAGAAACTAGTTTTTGTACATTTATTTCCAGAAACCTGAACAGTTATGCACTTAGTCCATGTTGCTGAATTTTGTAGAGTAAAGTGCGATAACTGATGCTCAGACTTTCCGCAGCTTTTCTTCTATTCCATCCTGAAGCCGAGAGTGCATGCGTGAGCATGCGGATCTCAGCCTCATTCTTGACTTCATTCACTGCGTCTTTCATTCCTACGGCGATAGGGGATTTGTTTATCGTTGCCTCCTCATGAGTGGCCTTCGTGGAAACAGTGTTTGGGGGGCGTGTTTTTGCTCTCAAGTCGTTATAGGCAGATTCCTCGTCCTGCAAAATCAGCGTGCGAGTTACGAAATTACGCAACTCGCGAAGATTGCCTGGCCAGTGATACTCTCGGGCCGCTTCAACGATCCTGTCAGAACAAATAAAAGGTTGGCCAAGCTCCAGGACTCCTCTGCGAAACATGTGCTCCATTAACAGAGGTATCTCGTCGCGGCGGTCGCGAAGAGGCGGAACAATAATGGTCAAGGTATTGAGGCGGTAGTAAAGGTCTTCGCGAAACCGCTTTTCTTGGATTGCGTCTTGCATGTTGATATTTGTTGCCGCCAGGATACGGACATCAACGCGAGAAGAAGAGAGCGCTCCAAGGCGACAAAATGACCCATCCTGCAGGACGTGAAGAAGTTTGGCCTGCATCTGTGGGCTCATTTCGCCGATTTCGTCTAAGAGGAGAGTTCCGTTGTTTGCCAGTTCGAACATGCCAGGCTTTGACTTTGTTGCGCCAGTAAACGCTCCGGCTTCGTAACCGAATAGTTCGCTTTCCAAGAGTTCGTTGGGCAGGGCAGCACAGTTGATATTGAGGAGTTTCTTCTCAGCGCTTGCGTGGTATTTGTGCAACAGCATAGCCACAATTTCTTTGCCGACCCCGCTTTCGCCAAGGATGAGTACAGGGATGTTAAGAGGAGCGAGAACCCGGACGTCCCTGTAGAGTTGCATCATAGTCGGCGACGCCGCGATAAAGAAACGGTTATTGCCCAACTCTTCTATATGGTGATGAGGGGACTTTGCAGAAGGGTTGGCCATGGGACTTGTGGTCGCCGCAACTGTTCCCATACGGGGCTGGGCAGTCAACTTCTCGACATCATGTCTCATGAGAGGCATGGTCAGAACCATATTGATCTTCCATTTTGCTGCATGGTTCTTCCACGACGTATCTCCCGCCTCGGACAGAATGCACAGCTTTTCTCCATTTACGTTTTGCATAAGTGCCGGGGCAAAGAGGTTATCTCTTGAATTGTTCTTAGCAGCGTGAATCAGAAGAAAGTTCGCTACCAAGCCCCGGTGCAAAAGCTGAAGAGCCTCTAAGGGAGAACCGACACAGATGGCCTTATAGCCGTCAGATTCAAGAGAATTATGAATTGTGTTGCAAACATCCGTATCGTTGCTGATCGCCAGTATTTGGACTGTGTGCATCATCAAACACCTCAAACAGGTTTGAAAGGGTCACAAACAGGATGCGAAGCCGAATCAAATCGACAGGTCATCGCCGATCCACGGTGCTAATCGTGTTGAGTCTTTGTAAAAACCGGAGAACCTTTGCACAAGCACAACGAACTATTGTCCCAGGCGGCAGCACGTTGCAAAAGATTGCAAATAAGTTTCATCACATTCCGCAGTTCAAGTTTTTACTCGAATGCAGGTATAGTGCAGCGAATCTAATGCGATCTAAGAAAAGTGTCAAACAAAAAATTGCAAACATAGGTGCAAATTATTTGTGCAATTGGGTTAACTCTAGCCTAATTCAACATAGGTCAAGGGATATGCCGAGTCTAATAATGAAGGCCATATACCGAGAGATTGCGAAACATGCTAGTTACCTGACCCGCATACTGGTAACTGTTAAGTACCCATACGGCGGAAATATTGACGACGTATAAATTGCATGCGTGACATTGCACTAGGTCTGATAGACGACAGCTTACTCGATATGCGTCTTTCTAACTGGCTTAGTGTTAATACCCTCTATCAACAATGCAGATGATCGAGGACATGGGAAATGTGAAATTTATTGTTATGCGTGTATGCAAGATCCTACATCTCAGGATCGCTCGCGAAACCGTCATTTCCCCGAAAGTTAGCAATAAATCCTATCGTCTTGGGATTTTACCAATTGCCAATACTATGGCCATCAACGTGCACGTCAGGGTTCCAATGAATGCGTCGAGTTGATTGAAACCTGAGTATTTCAGGTTCACGTTTTATCTCAATACGAATTAGGGCCATTCGCAATTCACCAGAAGTTTGACCACCAGCATAAATCGAGGGCTGTAGCCCACAGGGCGAAGCTATATCTTTTAGGCAGAAAATCCAAGGAGAGACGAAGCGAAAATGGGGAACCCGGAGTGCATCGACATCGGAAGACATGAGACTGCGGCCTGGTGGGTGCTCTATACGCGTCATCAGCACGAGAAGACGGTGGCAGAGATGCTTTCGACGAAGGGCTTTGAAGTGTTTCTGCCACTCTACGCATCAGTACGTCGCTGGAAAGACAGAAGCAAAATGCTTACCCTGCCGCTATTTCCTTGCTATGTTTTCGTCCGTGGAGGGGCTGATCGACGGCTACAGGTTGTAACGACTCCGGGAGTTCATATGATTCTGTTTCACGGTGAACACGTGGCCATCATTCCGGAAACAGAAATTGAGGCGATCCGAAAAGCTGTCGAAGGGCCGTTTCGCGTAGAGCCGCATCCATTTCTGAAGTGCGGCGAGCGGGTTCGAGTCACACGTGGTTCACTCGAAGGCGTCGAAGGGATTCTGATCCGGAAGAAAAATCTGTATCGTTTGGTTCTTTCTGTGGACATGATGGCCCAATCCGTGGCGGTGGAAATTGACGCTACCGATGTGGAACCTGCTACAACACGAAACCTAGACATACTTCCAGTTAGGGAAGCTGCGAAGGCTGGAGGGTTTAGTAACGCATTACTTAGAGGGTCGTTTTGAAAGGTAACAATAAATACCGAAAACCATTAGGACTTTTTTCTATTGTTCTGTCGAGTACTCTATGGGGTCAGACTCCAGCTGCCAATCTGGGCAATCATGAGACTTCAATAGCTACGGTAGCAACTCCGGCAGGACCGCTCCCGTCTTCATCTGCTGATAGGTCAGAAGATAGCAGCTTTATCATTGGAAATGACGACGTCCTGGCGATCAATGTTTGGAAAGAGCCGGACCTCACTCGGTCGATTCCGGTGCGCTCGGACGGGAAGATCTCATTGCCGTTGATGGGAGAAGTGCAAGCTGCGGGACGAACTCCTTCTCAACTCGAACAAGATATCGTTGCCAAGCTCGAAAACTATATCGCCAAACCTAAAGTTACGGTGATAGTCGAGCAGGTCAATAGTAAGAAATTCAATATTTTGGGGCAGGTGGCAAAGCCGGGGTCGTACTCAATTACACTTGCGCCAACGGTCGTGGATGCGATTGCAACGGCTGGCGGACTGCTGGACTTCGCCAAGCCTAAAGCTATTTACATCCTTCGACAAAACCGTAGCGGTGGTGAATCCCGCATTACTTTTAATTACAAGGAATTTATCAAGGGGAAGAACCTAGATCAGAACATCAAACTAGTGGCGCGTGACACAATCATCGTGCCCTGACCTTCTAGAAATACCTTCAAAATAACATGGAAGAAATCTTAGAAGAACCAAATTCAGGTGGTCGAGATATTCAACATTACCTACAGGTAATGCGCCGCCGTCACGTTCATTTCTTGATCCCTCTATTTTTGGGATGGCTCATTGTGTGGGGATCCAGCTGGTTTCTTCCGGAACGCTATAAGTCAAGCACGCTAATTCTGGTAGAACAGCCTACCATGCCAAAAAATTACGTAGTGCCAAATGTCAGTGACGATTTGCAGAGCAGATTGCAAAGCATTACGCAACAGATTCTCAGTCGAACTCGTCTTCTTTTGATCATCGACAAGTTGCAGATCTATAACAACAATCGTCGCCAATTCACGCCGGATGAGAAAGTTGAGCTCATACGTAAAGATATTGACATCGAGCTAGTACGTAGTTCTCAAGGCGACCAGATAACAGCATTCAAAGTCAATTATTCAGCACGCGACCCTCACATCGCTCAACGAGTGACGAGCGAATTAACAAATTTGTTTATCAGCGAAAATCTAAAAGTGCGCCAACAACAGTCCGAAGACACGACGAAGTTTCTTGGAGATCAGCTGGAGATTGCACGGGCAACACTAGGGGAGCAGGAAGCTAAAATTAGAGAGTTTAAGGGAGGGCATGAAGGTGAATTGCCCTCCCAGCAAGCAAGCAACCTTCAAATCCTGAGCGGTCTTCAGGCGCAGTTGCAGAATGAGCAGGATACTCTCAACAGTGCGAAACAACAGCGAGTTTATCTCCAGACGTTAATAGAGCAATATAGAAGTCTGCATACGACTTCCCGGAATGCCGCTGGCGCCCCTACAAGTGTGTCCGCTGTAGAGCTAGAGCTTATTCGGCTTAAGTCGAAGTTGGCAGACCTTAGCACTCGTTATACAGATCGATATCCCGAAGTCGAAAATCTGAAGGAGGAGATAGCTAAGACCGAAACGATGAGAGACTCGCTCATTGCTGAGTCGAAGGCTAGAGGGAATAATGGGAAACAGTTCAATGATGGAACTGTTACCAGTGATGCGACAGATTCTTCGTCGGGTTCGACGCCGTTGCAACTTCAAGGGCAGTTGCAAGCCAACATGGCAGAAATTGCGAACCGTGAACAATCTATTGTCGGATTAAAGGCGAGGGTTAACACTTACCAAGAGCGGTTGAACAATGAACCTGTACGCGAGCAGCAGTTAGCAGATTTGACCCGTGGTTATGACCAATCCAAGGCCAATTATGACGAATTGTTGAAAAAGCAAAACGAATCAGAGATGGCAACAAGTATGGAGCGAATGCAGCAAGGTGAACGGTTTAGCATGCTTGACCCCCCGAGTTTGCCTCTGAAACCTGACTTTCCCAACCGGCTCAAATTCTGCGGGATTGGATTGGGGGTCGGTCTTGTACTCGGGATCGCCCTAGTCGGTGTACTTGAAACTATGGATGACCGCCTGCACGGTGAAAAGGAAATAAAAGCTCTGCTTTCAGTGGCGATCATATCCGAGATTCCAGAGATCGTTAGCCTTTCAGATGAACGTTCTAGCAAGAGGAAAGTGGCGTTGAGATGGGCTATGACTGCACTGGTCGTAGCCACCATTCTGGTAGGTTCTGCTTTCAGTTATTTACATGGTTAGGTTAGTTCTCAATGTACAACGCCTTCTTCAGTCTCACGCGTAACCCGTTTGACCTCACGCCTGATCCGACGTGCTTTGTCCCCACCAGACGGCATGACGAGGCACTGGCTGCGCTCTACTACGGAATTCGACGACATAAAGGGTTTGTTGTGTTGACAGGCGAGGTGGGCACTGGAAAAACCCTACTACTTCGATGTTTACTTGGCCTACTAAAGGAAAGCAAGGATGTCGCGTACGCATATGTCTTCAACGGACGGCTTTCGCCGGTTGAGTTCCTGCAATACATTCTCTCCGATTTCGGACTTACCGCTACTGGTAAAAACAAAAGCGATCTATTGTTCGAGCTTGGTCAGTTCTTGGTGTCGCGAGGTTCGAGAAAAATGACCACTGTGCTCATTGTGGATGAGGCGCACCATTTGTCTGCGGACATTCTTGAGGAAGTCCGTCTTTTATCGAACCTGGAAACAGACGACGATAAATTGCTGCAAATTATACTGGTTGGACAACCTGAACTTAACGAGAAATTAGATTCAGTCGAACTTAGACAGCTGAAGCAGAGAATTGCGGTTCGCACTCACCTCAGTTCGCTGGACGCGGAGGAGGTTGAACGTTATATCCAACAACGATTGCAGATTGCTGGGGGAAGCTTAACTCCGAACGCACTATTCTCTACAGAAGCCATAGCAGCAGTGAATCTTCATTCTCGGGGCCTACCGCGACTTATCAATACAATCTGCGACAACGCCCTTATTGCTGCGTACGCAAGACGCTTGCCGACTGTAACACCAGAGGTCATAGAAGATGTAGCAAAGGAGTTCCGCTTAGATGTGATTTACTCGGCTGAATCAGAAAAAAGTAACAATCTCAATGAGGTCGATGCCCACCGGATCACAAACCTACTTCTTGCTCTGTATGCAGCCCTTCGAAGGCCTGTCACGAGTGATTCAGATATGGGGCAGACCTGTGAACACTAAAGCGACCTAATATGAGCCATATCTTTGACGGTTTGCAAAGGTCAGAAGACGAATGCTCTGACATAGATATATCTACACTGTCTGGCGTGACCGAATTGCTACGGCATGTCGAACGCCGAACTGCAGCTAAATGGGAAACTACGCTTCCGTTTAAACAACATGAAGTGCTAACAAGCCATGACCACGACACATTATTAGACATAAAAGAAAGGCCATCCGTTGCGGACCTCGCGACAATGGCTAATCCCAGGCTAGTTGATGAAGATCGAGACTTGTTCGGCCAGTTCCAGTCCCTTCAGGTTTCGCTTTCTTCTCGAAGCCGTCTGCCCTGCCTCACTGATAGCAGGAGTCCTGCGGCCGAGGCTTTCCGACTTCTAGGAGTGCGGTTGCGACATCTCCAGCGTGACCGGTTATTTAAGAAAGTGCTGATCACGAGCACAATTCCTCTGGAGGGTAAGAGTACGGTCGCTGCCAATTTAGCTTGTACCCTTGGTTCGGAAGCACAACGAAGGGTCTTGTTATTGGAGGGAGACCTTCGGCGGCCATCTTTATCTCAAATGTTCGGGCTTGGGAAAAATCGAGGTCTTAGTGAATGGCTAGATGGAGATCGTAAGCCTATAGCAAGCATTTACTATCTCGAAGACGCCAACATCTGGATCTTGCCAGCTGGCAGCGCTTCTAGCAATGCGTTGGAACTCCTGCAATCAGCAAAATTGACCACGCTAATGGATCAGTTGACCGCTTTGTTTGATTGGGTCGTTATCGATTCTCCTCCCGTTCTACCCTTGGCTGACACCAGTGTTTGGATGCGGCTAGCAGACGGAATTTTACTGACCACCCGTCAAGGAACGACAGAAAAGCGAAAATTGCAGAGAGGGCTCGGAGCTATTGAACTGAATAAGTTGATTGGCGCGCTCGTAAACAGTTCCAACAGCGCAACTAACAGCGAGTACTCCTATTACAGCTCTCCTGCTGTTTCAGGGACAGATGCTTCAACACGATGAGTAATTAAACAAAAGATATCTCGTGTTCCTAAATCAGTATTGTTTGTCGCGGAATTGCATGAATCCGAGAAAGTTATAGCGGTTGTTCTCTCTTGTCTAGGGGTTGGTAACGGGAGAAATCATATATCCTGCACTACTGTTCATCATAAACAATTGAGCATTAAGAGAGGAGTTGGCTGTGGCTCAACTTAGCATAGATAAAGATCTGAAATCCCCTGATCCTTTCGCCGTATGGTTGCCTGCCAGGGCAAGTAAGACGTTCTCCGAAAGCACTTTCAAGCGAATGATCGCGGTCGAGCGGAAAAGAACAGAACGTTCCGGAGAGCCGTTCCTTCTTATGTTGCTCCAAACCGGCAATCATCAAAGTCAGGAGAAGAACGAAAAGGCACTCGATATCATTCTATCGTTCCTGCCGTCATCCATAAGGGAAACCGACGTAATCGGGTGGTACAAAGACCGAACTACAGTTGGAGTAATGTTTACGGGACTGGCTTGCAATGACAAGAGTTCAATCCTGAGCGTGATCTTAGCTAAAGTAAGTGCGACGCTGCGAGACCAGTTGACGTCAGATCAATTCAATCAAGTCAGTATCTCGTTTCATTTTTTTCCTGATGACTGGGATCACGACAGTCCAGGGCGAACGAGTAATCCGGTTTTATATCCGGATCTATTAAGTCCGGACAAGAACCTGGGTTCGAGGTTGCGCGTTAAGCAGATGATGGATATGGTCGGGAGCGCCATGTTGTTGATCTTTTTCGCGCCATTGCTTTTGTTGATCGCACTATCGATCAAGATGTCATCCAAGGGGCCTGTGTTTTTTCGACAGAGGCGGGTGGGACAATACGGTCGTTGTTTTACTTTTCTGAAATTTCGGTCGATGCACACAAACAACGATCATAGTGTTCACAAAGAGTATGTGACACGACTGATCGCGGGCGAGGTCACCCATATGGCCTCCAACGGAAATGGCAAGGACGTATATAAGCTAACGAATGATAAGAGGATCACGCGAGTAGGTAAATTCCTACGCCGGACTAGCCTAGACGAGCTGCCGCAATTGATAAATGTTCTGAAAGGGGACATGTCACTTGTTGGTCCTCGCCCCGCAATCCCTTATGAGTTGGCGGCTTATCAGACGTGGCACCGTCGTCGAGTACTGGAAGTCAAACCCGGGATTACTGGGCTGTGGCAGATTAGTGGCCGAAGCCGTGTCAAATTCGACGAGATGGTCCGACTTGATTTACGATATGCCACATCGTGGTCACCTTGGCTCGACTTTATGATCCTGATGCGTACTCCTCGGGCAGTGATCGGGGGCGAAGGAGCATGTTGAATTCCGTGGTGCGTTGTTTGGAGACAGATGCATAGAATCTTCCCATAGTCATACTTACCAAGCTAGAAAATGTGCAACCCATTTCCACATTGTATGCAAGCCTCTGCTAGCGCGCTGTTATGCGCGAAAATAGCGGCTCGTGTGAGAGACAAAGTTCCCGCAAATCAGCAAGGAATCATGACTTCCAGTTGTTAGTTAGCGCACAAAAACAATGGCCATCAAGGTGCTTACCTATTAGCTCAGTTATCCATAAACTTCTTAGGTGAAGTTGCTAGTAAAAGCGGCTGTTGCCCACAGGGCGAAGCTTTGCCTGCACGAACCCATATGCTAAAAATTTCATCCGCCAAAATTACTAATGCCGATGTTGACCGACGCTGTATCCGCGTCAACTGGTGCAGAAATCGGATCTCGTACAGGGACGCATCTTTAATCCTCTGCCAGGTTAAACTCAGGAAAGCATCGTGAATTTCGGAGTAGTAGGTTACGGCTACTGGGGGCCAAACATTGTGAGAAATCTCACGAGTCTGGAGGATTCCCAGGTGCTCGCAATTGCTGAGATGAGCCCGTCTGCACGATTGCGTGTACAGAAGGCTTATCCGACTATTGAAGTGACTCCGTATGCCGTAGATGTGATTTCTTCGCCCAAGATAGACGCGGTCGCCGTGGTTACTCCTGTGTGGACACACTACGAGCTGGCAAAAGCTGCATTGGAGAATGGCAAACACGTGTTCGTTGAGAAGCCATTTACCAGCAATACAGCGCAGGCGGAAGAGCTGATCAATCTTGCACACAAAAAAAATCTCAAGATCATGGTGGACCATACCTTCTTATTCACGGGTGCAGTGAAGAAGATTTCGCAACTGCTTGACGAAGGAGCCTTGGGGAAGCTCTATTACTACGATGCCACTCGGGTCAATCTAGGCCTTTTCCAGCACGACATCAACGTGCTTTGGGACCTTGCGCCTCACGATCTTTCTATTATGGACTATCTGATTAAAGCGAGTCCTGAAGCAGTCGTGGCGACAGGGCAGAAGCATTTGAATGGTCACGAAGATGTTGCCTATATGACACTCTATTTTCCTGAGAAGCTGATAGCACATATTAACGTCAATTGGCTTTCTCCGGTAAAGGTTAGGACCACTCTTATGGGAGGCGAGAAGCGGATGCTAGTGTGGAACGATCTCGAGGCCGATGAAAAAATAAAGGTGTACGACAAAGGGGTGGACATCACCAATCGCGAAGGCGTTTATGAACTGCTGGTCAACTATCGATCCGGTGATATGTGGGCTCCCCAACTTGAGCAGGTGGAGGCCCTGCGACAGGAGCTGTCCTACTTCGTGGATTGCATCTCAAACGATAAGCAGCCGATTAACGACGGATGCGCGGGGTTCCGGGTTGTTAAGATCTTAGAGGCTGCGACAGAGTCGCTCAGCAAGAAAGACTCGCTTGTCTATATATGAAATCGTACAACTGCATCGCTGATGACGTGAAATTAGGGAAAGACGTCCGGTTGTCTAGATTCATCAATTTATACGGATGCGAAGTTGGAGACGAGACGAAGATAGGCGCCTTTGTCGAGATTCAAAAAAACGCGACCGTCGGCCGCCGTTGCAAGATATCAAGTCATACATTTGTATGCGAGGGTGTGACCATTGAAGACAATGTTTTCATTGGCCACAGTGTGACATTCACCAATGATTCCTATCCTCGAGCGACGAAAACTGACGGGGAGCTTCAAACGGAAAAAGACTGGAGCGTTGAGCGGACTATAGTGAAGCGTGGTGCTTCAATAGGTTCGGGCTCGACGATTCTTTCCAATCTGGTGATAGGTGAAAACGCTATCGTTGGAGCAGGTAGTATGGTGACACGCGATGTGCCACCAAACTCGATTGTTGCTGGCAATCCAGCGAAAGTACTGCGTTCTATTTCATCTTCTCCAAGTTGAATCAATGACGGACAGCGATGGCTTCTGCTATGAACTGCGGAATTCTTTCGTCTGTAGGTGTGTCCTATTCTTGATAGTTATTGGGAAGGTATTTTAGAAATAATGCAAATCAAAATTGAAGCTAGGCTCCTGGCTGATGTGGTAGTGATCGTTCCTGACGTTTTCCAAGACCCGCGCGGATTCTTTATGGAGACGTTCCGTAAGGATCAATTCATAGACAATGGCTTACCAACTGATTTTATGCAAGACAACCATTCGAAGTCCTCTCGCGGCGTCCTGCGAGGTTTGCACTTCCAATGGGATCCACCGATGGGGAAGCTCATGCGCGTCTCATCGGGAAGCGCCTTTCTTGTTGCTGTAGATATCCGCAGTGGTTCACCGACACTGGCTCAGTGGGTGGGAATAGAGGTATCGTCTGAAAACCGTCGGCAAGTGTGGGCTCCGGCGGGTTTTGCGCGCGGTTTTTGTGTGCTTTCCGATACAGCGGAAATACAGTACAAGTGCACCGGGATTTATAGCGATAAGGGGGAGTCCGGTATTCGGTGGGATGACCCAAGAATCGGAGTCAAGTGGCCGATCGATGACGTGTTGCTTTCCGAGAAGGATCGAAGTGCGCAGACATTGGACGAGTGGTTGCTCCGGCCAGAGTCCAAAGAATTCATTTATTGATAAATTCTCCAAACTACAAGGAAAAAATTCAATGAAACTCTTAATCGCGGGTGGAGCAGGCTATGTTGGCTCTACCTTGATCCCTAAACTTCTGGATCGGTGCTACAAAGTCGACGTCGTAGATCTGTTCTGGTTCGGCAATCACTTGCCGCGGCAAGTGGGAATCTTGAACAAAGATATTTTTCAACTCACCGAGGAAGATCTGGAGTCTTATGACCAAGTCGTCTTCCTTGCGGGTCTGTCCAACGATCCTATGGCTGAATACTCGCCGAGCAAAAATTTCGTGTTTAATGCAGCCGCGCCATCCTATCTCGCCTACATGGCCAAAAGGGCGAAAGTAAAACGATATATATACGCGAGTTCTTGTTCTGTATATGGATACACGGAAAATGAACTCTATGACGAGACTCGACCAGTGAGTTCCAGCTATCCGTACGGAATTTCCAAACTGCAGGGCGAACAGGCCGCGCTGCAACTCGCTGATGAGAATTTCTCCGTCATCGCGTTACGTAAAGGAACCATCTCAGGCTACAGTCCACGGATGCGTTTTGACCTAATCATCAACACAATGTTCAAGAATGCCATGAAAGATCGCACAATTACCATCAACAATCCTTCTATTTGGAGACCGATCCTAAGCATCCAAGATGCTTCGACGGCATACATCCGCGCCATCGAGGCCAATTACAAAATCTCCGGCGTGTTTAATGTCGCGTCAGGCAATTACACCGTTGGGGAGGTGGGCGACTTAGTCAAGGCCGCAATTGAGGAGCGGTTGGGAATGCCAATTCATCTGATCATCAATCACATTCAAGATTTCCGAAATTACAAGGTCAGCATCGAGAAAGCGAAAAATGTCTTAAGTTTCCATCCTTCCCACGACCTGAAGTCTATTGTCGTGGATTTGATCGAGAACATGAACAGATTTCAAGACTGGGATAATCCACTCTATTCCAACATCGGAACATTCAGGTCGATCGAAAGCGGCATAGAGATGCAGTCCATGGCGAGTGTGATTTAACGATGAAGATTGCAGTAGTTGGCGCCGACGGCCAGCTTGGCAGTGATCTCGCAACTGCCTTCACCGCGAACGGTGATGAGGTACGTGCGTTGACACATTCTCATATCGAGATCGCCGATCTCAATTCGGTGGCCTGTGTACTGGAAGAGATTCAACCTAATGTGATCGTCAACACAGCCGCGATGCATCATGTCGAGAATTGCGAACGGGAGCCGACGCAGGCGTTCGCAGTAAATGGCCTTGGTCCAAAGAATCTAGCCCTCATGGCGAGAAATTTGGGTGCGGTTCTTATGCATGTCAGCACCGACTACGTCTTCGATGGGAACAAAGCAAGCCCGTACACCGAAGACGACAGCCCGCGTCCGTTGAATACCTATGGCATCACTAAGCTGGCCGGCGAGCACTTTATCCGCTCGAATACAGAAAGGTACTTTGTGGTTCGCACCTCGGGTCTATACGGGAGGAATCCCTGTCGAGCAAAAGGTGGGCTCAACTTCATAGAGCTAATGTTAAAACTTGCAAAGGAGCGAGGAGAGGTCAGCGTTGTGGACAGTGAAATCGTTTCGCCGACATTTACTACAGAACTTGCAGAGCAATTGGTTCAATTGAGTCATTCAGATTGCTATGGGCTCTATCATGCGACAGCGGAAGGCAGTTGTTCCTGGTACGAATTTGCAAAGGAGATATTTGAGTCGACTGATATTCCGGTTCGCTTGAAGGTAGCTGGATCTGACGAATTTCCTGCAAAGGTTCCACGGCCTAAATATTCAGTACTTGAGAATCGCGCTTTAAAGGCTCGGGGTTTGAATATGTTCAAACCGTGGCAGGATGGTCTGCACACGTACTTGGGAGAACGAGTCGCCCCAAAATATCTTTAGAGCCACGCTTTAGAGTGAAATTTCGCATCAGTGAATCGCATATTAGGCGATTGCTGTCAGTTACGAAAGGATTCTTGTAATGTCAGACATTGGAAATATTCCGTTTCTGGACCTCGCCGGACTTCACGAGGGGCTGCAGAAAGAACTAACGGTGGTTTTTCAAAAGGTATTGAAAACAGCTGCGTTCATTGGCGGCCCAATGGTCGATGAATTCGAACGAGAATTCGGGCTTTTCTGCGAAGTGTCACACTGTATCGGAGTTGCCAGCGGGACCGATGCGGTTCGCTTTGCACTGATGGCGGCTGGTGTAAAACCTGGTGACGTGGTTGTCACTGTTCCTCATACCTTTATTGCTACAACGGAAGCCATTAGCCAGGCTGGTGCGAGACCAGATTTCGTGGACATCGATGAGCGCACCCACGGTCTCGATGCGGCCAAGTTGCGGCAGTATTTTGAGCGAGAATGCGAGATCGATAGTAAAACTGGGAAGCCAATCCACCGAAAATGGAAAGCTCCAGTCACTGCAGTGGTACCAGTCCATATCTACGGCCAAGTTGTAGACATGGACCCGATTCTCGAGTTGGCCAAGCGCTACCATTTGATTGTCATTGAAGATGCCTGCCAGGCCCACGGTGCTGAGTACTTCTCAAGTGTGGAGAACCGATGGAAGAAGGCGGGTTCAATGGGGAATGCCGCTGCGTTCAGCTTTTACCCGGGAAAGAACTTAGGAGCCTGTGGTGAAGCCGGAGCCGTCACGACAAACGATGAGAAGATTGCCCGCCAAATTCGATTACTTCGAGATCACGGACAATCGCGTAAGTACTACCACGACGTGGAGGGCTATAACGGACGGATTGACGCGGTTCAAGCGGGGATTTTGCAAGTCAAGCTTCGTCATCTCGCGGAGTGGAATCAACAGCGCCGTGAAGCCGCGGTACTTTACCACGAACTCCTGAAAGGAATATGGCCGGACCTTACATTGCCCTTCGAGCCATCCTGGTCTCGTTCGGTTTATCACTTGTATGTAATCCGCACAACGGGGCGGGACTCTTTAAAAGAGTGTTTGAACAAGGTTGGTATTGGCACCGGTATTCACTATCCGATACCTGTCCATCTTCAAGCTGCCTATCGGTCTATGGGCTTTAGGAAGGGGGATTTTCCCGTTGCGGAAAAAGTGGCGGACGAGGTTCTTTCCTTGCCCATGTTTCCCGGGTTGGCGGTGACGCAACAGAAATCTGTTGCTAGATGCGTGATAAAGCATGTCTTCTCTAAAAAGGAGAACGTACCGTCCTCCGAGTCGTGTTCGAGAGAAGCGAACACCGCAGTTGCCGTCTGATTTCGAATTCAATCACATCCCAGTGACATCATTCACAGACCTCATTGCACAACTTTCTATGTCAGAACTCGCGCTAAACCCGGCTATTGAGCAGGTAAAAGCTGACCCGCGTCTGTCTGAGGAAGCAGTAAAGGACGGTCGTCGAGGGGAGGTCTGGATCGATCTGGACAACTCGCCACATGTTCCTTTATTTGCGCCCATCATTGAGGAGTTAGAACGCTCCGGTCATCCGACCCTGGTTACCGCACGCGACTGTTTTCAGGTGTGCGGATTAGCAGATCTTCTCGATCTGAAGTACAAGCGCATCGGGCATCACTACGGCAAGCATAAAGTCATGAAGCTCGCCGGACTGGGCTTGCGGTCGTTGCAACTTCTGCCTTCGGTGTTGAGAAACAGGCCTGTCCTCGCAATCTCGCATGGTTCACGTTCGCAGTTGCTGGTTGCGAACCTCTTGCGCATCCCATGCATTACCATCGCCGATTATGAGTTCGCCAAGTTGTGGATGTTCATGAAGCCGACTTGGGTCATGACCCCGGAAGTGATCCAAGACAACGCGATTCAGATTAGCAAAGAGCGCATTCTTAAATATCCGGGAATCAAAGAAGACGTCTATGTCCCGAAATTCAAGCCTGATCCAAGGATCGTTGACGATCTCTGCCTCGCAGACGCGGAAATCGTTGTTCTGTTGCGGCCGCCAGCGACTGAGGCTCACTATCATCGACCTGAGAGCGACGAACTTTTCCAGGGTGTCCTCGATTTCCTTGGTACCAAGTCCCATGCGAAAGTAGTCATTCTTCCCCGTAACGATAGGCAGGAAGCTGATATCCGGTCGAAGTGGCCCTCGCTGTTCGCTACTGGGCAAGTCGTTATTCCGGATAAGGTCGTGGACGGCTTGAATCTAATCTGGCATTGCGATCTCATGATCAGTGGAGGGGGCACAATGAACCGCGAGGCAGCGGCCCTCGGAGTTCCGGTTTACAGCATCTTCCGCGGCAAGATAGGCGCCGTCGATAAATATCTGGCTTCGGTCGGCCGCATGACCTTGATTGAAGACAAAGAAAGCATCTCCCGCAAAATCATTCTTGAAAAACGAGCTCGGGTACTCGTCAACTCGGATCATCCTAATATGACTCTGAACGCAATCGTTCGGCACATTACAAGAATCCTGAAGCAAGCTCCTAAGAAAAATGGAAGAAGTGCCTACAACTCCGTACAGTAATTCTCGTTCAAACACACTTATCGGCTCTCCGATTCAAGGACAAGAAGGCGTGAGCACTCTGGACATCGCGGAGTTGTGTGACATGGCAGCGAATGGGTTGGTTTCGATGCTCGATCCGGCGACACAGATTTTCTGCCATATCTACCGTCGAACAGATGGCGAAATGACTCGTCAAGGCTTGTCTCGGCGCTATACGATGATGACGCTGCTGGGACTCCATCGCTATGAAATTTCCGGCCGCTCCTCCCCGGTGGCAATTTCTTCTGTTCTAGAGGCGTTGCTGGAGGATATTCGCTGGATTTCCGGTGTCGGTGACCTGGGCCTTCTCCTGTGGACCTGCGCAGAACTAGTTCCGGATCAAGTACCCAAGGTCTATCAACAGGTTAAGGCGTCGACAGCTCTGAGTCGCTTTTCAGATGGACGGCAAGGTCACACCATGGAGGTTGCCTGGTATTTGACTGGCTTAATGAGCTGCTGCCGAGTCGGGAACAGTGACCTCCCTGGATTGCTCGACCAGGCAATGGTGGCCCGCGACACACTAAAGAACAACTGCGGAATTTCCGGAGTCTATGGGCATCGGCGCAGGAGCGGAATGGCTGGGTACGTTCGGCGCAGAATCGGCAGTTTTGCAGATCAGGTATATCCCACAATCGCCTTGGCGCAAATGGCCCTGACTCTTAATGACGACGAAGCACGTCAGATGGCGTTGTACACAGCCAGGACGATGTGTCAGCTGCAGGCTCCGCTAGGAGAATGGTCGTGGCAGTATGATGCCGTGTCGGGCAGGGTCGTGAGTCGCTATCCTGTCTACTCTGTCCACCAACACGCCATGGCCCCGATGATGCTGTTTGCCGCGGGTGAAGCAGCGGATTGGGATTTCAGCAGCTCTGTCTATAAAGGTCTAGCTTGGATTGGTGGTAACAATGAGCTGCAACGTAACTTCATTGAGCCCGCGCTGGGGCTGGTGTGGCGCTGCGTTTATCTCCAACCCGTTGACAGTTATGCCGACAGAGGACTGCGTATGCTTGGCATGCGCGATGGCACTTCGAGTACTTCCCTGAAGGTTAATTACGAGTGTCGTCCATATGAACTCGGCTGGTTGCTTTATGCTTTCGCAGGGTGAAGCGTGCGGTACCAAGCTCGCCTTGAAGGAAAATAGCTCGCGCGCCAACGAGTTTTCCTTATAATCACAAGTTCGACTGATATCAGTAAACACAAAACACAATGGCAATCGCTAAGAAGGTTAAAGTCATTACTGTAGTAGGTGCGCGGCCTAATTTTATAAAGGCAGCGCCAATTATTGCAGCGATCCGCGATTACAACAACCGTCTGGCTACGTCGCCAAACTCCTTAAGTAATGGTCATTCCCAGTTCGCCATAGAAAGTATGCTAGTTCACACAGGTCAGCACTATGGCGAAGCTATGTCGGACCGGTTTTTTGCAGATCTAAATATCCCACAGCCTGACGTACATTTGGGAGCTGGGTCTGGTTCCCACGCGGTCCAAACAGCTGAAATCATGAAGCGGTTTGAGGCTGTGTTATTAGAAGAGAGGCCCAATATTCTAGTAGTTGTGGGTGATGTGAATTCCACTTTGGCGTGCGCACTAGTTGCGGCAAAGACTTCCTATGATACTTATGGAACCAGACCGCTCATCGCCCACGTCGAAGCGGGCCTTCGCTCTTTTGATCGCTGTATGCCGGAAGAAATCAATAGAATACTTACCGACCATCTGGCAGATTTATTGTTTGTGACCGAGGAGAGCGGACTCAGAAACCTGAGTCAAGAAGGTATCCCGGATCATAAGGTCCATTTCGTGGGAAACACCATGATTGATTCTCTTCTAGCATTCAGGCAGAAGGCTGACCTGTCTGCCATCTTGGATAAACTCGGTCTTCGCGGCAGTGATTCCCGACATAAGTCAACCAACGGGATAGCACATTATGGCTTATTGACGCTTCATCGGCCTTCGAATGTGGATCAATGCGAGGGTCTTTTGCGCATCTTGGAAGGACTTGATGAGTTAGTAGACTCCTGCCCCGTTATCTTTCCAGCACATCCAAGAACTCAGAAGAAACTTGCCGAGTTTGGTCTCGAGCGCTTTTTTAGCTATCGGGATCTATCTGATGAAAGAGAAGAAGATATCCGACGCTCAACCGGGACAGATAGTCGAATTTGTTTAATTGATCCGCTCGGCTACCTTGATTTTCTGTGTCTGATGAAGCACGCCGCCGTCGTAGTGACAGACTCGGGAGGGATCCAAGAAGAGACCACCTGTCTTGGAGTTCCGTGTGTCACCGTGCGGGAGAATACTGAACGGCCGGTCACGGTACAGGTCGGTACGAATATTCTCGCAGGGACGAGCGCGGAAGGCATTCGTCAAGCTACACGGCAACAACTTGGGTCAAAAGCGGAGGGCTCTATACCAGAATCATGGGATGGCAGAAGTGCTCAACGAATTCTTGACGTTATTTGCCGAGAAATTGAGATAGGGCAGGCGCGGTGAAATTCGTAAACATGGATGCGGGCGAAGCGCGATGACCCGATATGTGATCATAACTCCTGTGCGCGACGAGGAGAAATATATCGAAACCACCATCGAATCTGTCTGCCATCAGATGGTGCGACCTAACGAATGGGTCATCGTCGATGATGGCTCTACTGACCGTACTGGCAGCATCGCAGACCGATACGCGGCGCGATACTCATGGATCCGCGTTGTACACCGCGCGAATCGAGGCTTTAGAAAATCTGGCGGCGGAGTCATGGAGGCGTTTTACGATGGATACCGCTCGCTAGTCTCCAGAGATTGGGAGTTTTTGGTAAAACTGGACGGCGATCTTACCTTCTCTCCGCAATATTTTGAGAGCTGCTTTGAGCGCTTTCGGCGGGATCCTGCACTCGGGATCGGTGGTGGAGAGATCCAGCATGAAGTTGCAGGACAACTAGTGGCGGAGGAGAATCCCCGTTTTCATGTTCGTGGCGCGACCAAAATCTACAGGCGCGCATGCTGGGATACGATTGGCGGCCTGTGGCCCGCGCCTGGCTGGGATACGATCGACGAAGTTAAAGCCAACATGATGGGCTGGAAGACTTACGCCTTTCCGGATCTGCCGCTCGTTCACCATAGAATTACGGGAACTGAAGACGGCTTATACCGAGACCGCGTGAAGCACGGGGTAGCGTGCTATGTATCGGGCTATCACCCGCTCTTCGTTTTTGCCAGCGCTTTTCGACGGTTGGCACGCAAGCCGCGTGTTATCGGGTCGCTCGGCATGTTGTATGGATTTTTGAAGTGCTATGTGGCACGTCCAAAGCGGCTGCAGGACCGATCGTACTTCGCGTACATTCGCGGGCAGCAATTAAGACGTCTCGTAGGAATGGAGACGATCTGGAGATAGCCCTGACCCGGGCTTACCTTAATTATGTGCGGAATCTGCGGAAAACTCGTGTTTGATCGTGGAGCGACCGTGCCGATTTCTCTGCTCAGGACGATGGCGGACTCTATTCGTCACCGTGGTCCGGATGACGAGGGATATCATGTCGCTGGACCGATCGGGCTGGGTTTTCGCCGCCTGTCCATCATCGATCTCAGCACCGGTCATCAGCCGTTGTCGAATGAAGACGGAACAATCTGGATTATCTTCAATGGCGAGATTTATAACTATCAGGAACTCCGCGCCGATCTGCTGCAGCGGGGTCATATCTTCAAAACGAATACTGACACAGAAGTTATCGTCCATCTCTACGAGGAATTCGGTCCGGCCTGTCTGGACAAGCTGCGCGGCATGTTCGGGTTCGCTATCTGGGACGGTCGGACCGGCACGCTTTTCATTGCAAGGGACCGCGTGGGCATCAAGCCGCTCTACTATTGTCTGACCGAGAGTTCGCTGGTTTTTGCATCGGAGATCAAGGCGATCCTTGCAGATCCCTCCATCGACCGGCAGATAGCGCCGGAGCTGATCGACCGATTCCTGACCTTCCTGTATGTTCCTGGCGAAGAGACTCTGTTGAAAGGGATTCGGAAGCTCGCTCCGGGACATTATCTGCTGGCTCGAGACGGGCAGATCACGATCCGGCAATATTGGGACCTGCAGTTCACCGAGTCGTCCGACAGGAAATCTGCCGAACAGGCGGAGAAGGAGCTCCTGGCGCTCCTGGCAGAGACGGTCGGTCTGCACATGATCGCCGATGTGCCGGTCGGAGTCCTGCTGAGTGGTGGTGTTGACTCAACCGGCGTGCTGAGTCTGGCTGTTAGCGAGACAGGGAAGCGGATCAGCAGCTTCACGGTGGGGTTTTCCGGTGAGCAGGTGACTGACGAACGGCCGTACGCCCGCTTGGCCGCGGAGAAGTACGGCACCGATCATCACGAGATTACGATTACCCCTGAGGACTTTGCCGCGTTTCTGCCCGACTATGTCTGGTACATGGAAGAGCCGGTTTGCGAGCCTCCCGCTGTTGCGCTCTATTACGTGTCGAAACTGGCGAGGAAATATGTTGCGGTCCTGCTGTCAGGGGAGGGCGGAGACGAAGCCTTCGCCGGATACAGCAATTACCGAAATCTGCTCTGGCTCGAGCGCCTTAAGCGAGGCGGGTCCCTGCTGAATTCCGCGCTGGCAGGCGGAATGTCGGTTGCCGATTCCGGATTCGGCCTGACGAAATTCAGGAAATATATTCCGCTCATGACTGAGCGCTTTCCGGATTACTACTTCAGCCGGACCTCCAATCCGCATCTGACCACTGGAAACGGCCTGGGGACGGTGTATTCGGCGGACTTTCAGAGCACTGTCGACCGTGAACGCAGCGTACAGCCAGTGCGCATGCTGCAGGCTCGCATGTGTGGAAAAGATACCCTGCACACGATGCTGTACATCGATACGAAAACCTGGCTGCCTGACGATCTGCTGATCAAAGCGGACAAGATGACCATGGCCAACTCAATCGAGCTGCGAGTGCCTCTTCTCGACCACAAGGTGCTGGAGTTCGCGGCCTCTCTGCCTCCATGGCAGAAAGTCAGCGGCAGAAACACGAAGTACATCCTGAAACGGGCATTGTCGCAGCAGATTCCTAGCGAGATCCGGAACCGGAAGAAGGCCGGCTTCCCCGTTCCCTATGCTTCCTGGATGCGCAGGGAACTGAAAGGCTTGGTTCGCGACGTGCTGTTGGATTCGAAGTCCATCGAACGGGGTTACTTCCGCAGAGATGCCGTAGAGAAGCTGCTGCACGCGAACTCCAGCGGTCAGGATTTTTCAAAGGAAATTTTCTCTCTGCTCACCCTCGAATTGTGGCAGCGCACCTTCCTGGAAGGAGAGCGCGTTGTCCTTTAGAAAGCTGCGCAATATTGCGATTCGGACGGGCGCGGAGATCTGCTGGCGGATGCCAGCCCCCTTCCGGCTGGTTCAGATGCTGGGGAAGTCCTGCTCGCTGCGCTGCGTGGTCTTTCATCATATCGCCGCTGCGCCGACGCCCTTCACCTCCGGAATCCGAGTCACCGTCTCTCCTGGGACCTTTGAAAATGCGCTGCGATTCCTGACAAAACACTATGTGCCAGTGACCCTAGACGACGTTCTCAGCAACGGCGATGGCCGCGGTCTGCCACCGCGCCCAGTTCTGCTTACCTTCGACGACGCTTATGCATCGGTTGCCGAAATCGGAGCGCCGCTGTGCAGGCAATATGGCGTCCCCGCAGTATTCTTCGTCAATGCGGCATACATAAATAACCGGCGGCTGGCTCCCGACAATCTAGTCTGCTATGTCGCGAACGTGGTCGGCATGGACGCTGTGAATTTCGCGATCCGCGCGGTGCCGGGAAGGGAAGGAGCGGCCGATCACAGCCTGGCCGAAGTCTTCGGGGTGTTTTTTCCCACCCTTTCCCTGGATGAGCGCGACATCTTTCTCGACGCGCTCTGCAGTCTGGCGGGCATGAATGAGAACCGTCTGGCGAAGGAAGAGAATCTCTACCTGACCGGCGATCAGCTTCGCGATCTTGAGAACTATGGCGTCGAGGTAGGGAATCACACTTACAGCCACACGCATTGCCGTTCTCTCGCGCATCAGGAGATCGTTGCCGAGATCGAACGAAACAAAGCCGCGCTTGAGGCGCTCTCCGGCAGGCGAGTGCGGTCCTTCAGCCAGCCTTACGGATCATCGAAAGACCTGACGCCTACCGTTGCTGAATGCCTGCGTCGCTCGGGACACGAGGCGGTCTTTCTGAGTGAGAGCATAGCCAATCAGAAGAATCCGGATTTCTTTCATCTGGATCGGGTCAGCACCTGCGCCCGCAACGATCAGTCGCTCTTTTTCGAACTTGAGGTGCTTCCGCGGCTCCGCGTGAGGCGGAATCAGCTGTATCGCGAATACGCGGCCGGTCCAGCTTCGCTCCAATATCGGCATCTCTGAGCTCTCATTGCACAGGGATGCACAACAAACGAATCAACTTACTCGGAAGGAACCAGAGAACATGACTAGGGAAGAATTCCTGCTCGAACTGGACGAAATCCTCGGACTCAAGGCAGGTACGCTGCGCGGTACAGAGAAGCTCGAAGAACTGGAGAGGTGGGACTCCACAGCTCTGGTTGGCATGATCGTTCTGGCGGAATCGGTCAACGACACTGAGATTTCCATGGATGACATTGTCGGGTGTTCGATGGTTGCAGACCTTTTACGGATTGCCGGCGTGGACGGCGTCGCCGCTGAATTGACGAAGCAACAATAAGTGAACCTGCCGGATGGGCAAAAACTAACGGCGAGCGATGGCAGGGACTGGCACGCGGAGTTTTTGGGTTTGCGGTTTGGCATTTCGGAGACGAAACAAATGCAGGCGGAAATTCTCAGTGAACTTAGATCCCCGATCACGGCTGCGAACATTTTGCGCAAGCGGCAGCAACTTCGGAAGGAATTGCTCGCGCAGCCAAATCTTTTGCAAAAAAGGATTGCAATTCTGGGCGGCTCCACTACCACGGAACTCAGGAGCATGCTGGAGCTGTTTCTGCTGGCGCACGCAATCGAGCCGACATTCTACGAATCCGGCTACAACCAGTATGCAGAAGATGTGTTGTTTGAAAACCCGCAGCTCTGGAGTTTCAGGCCGGATATCGTTTTCATTCACACCGGCTGGCAAAATGTATCGGAGTTTCCAGAGTTACATGATTCTGCCGAGCAGGTCGAGCAGCGTCTCCGTCGCGAAATGGATCGGTTCCAGACAATCTGGGAAAAGATTCACATCCGGTTTGGTGCGGTGATCATTCAGAATAACTTCGATTTGCCGCGGTTGCGGCCTCTGGGCAATCTCGATGCTTCCGAGAACTACGGACGGGTGAATTTTCTGATGAAACTGAACGCCGGCTTTGCCGACCATGCTAGCGTCCATCAGCATCTTCTGATTAACGATATTCATTACCTCTCGGCGCAGGTGGGGCTCGATGGCTGGTACGGCCACACATACTGGTACAACTTCCACATGGCGGTGACTCCAGTGGCCACGGTAGCGCTCGCGCGCAACATCGCCGGGATCATCAAAGCAGTCTTTGGCAAGTCGAAGAAATGTCTGGTACTGGACCTAGACAACACCCTCTGGGGTGGCGTGGTCGGCGATGACGGAGCCCAAAACCTCATCCTCGGACGCGATCACCCGGTCGGCGAGGCGTTCCTCGATTTTCAGCGGTATGTCAAAAACCTGCAGCGGCGCGGCGTGATCCTCGCGGTCTGCTCGAAAAATGAACTGGAGAATGCGAAGGCCGGCTTTTCTCACCCGGACAGCATTCTCAGTGTGGAAGATTTCAGCGCCTTCAAAGCAAATTGGAACCCGAAGCCAGACAATATCCGCGAGATCGCCGCGGAACTCAACATCGGTCTGGACAGCATCGTTTTTGTGGACGACAACCCTGCCGAGCGCGCTCTCGTGGCGAACGAGCTTCCTCAAGTGGCGACACCGGAGATTGGCAATAGCGTTTGCCGATTCGCCGAGATTCTGGAGTCTGAGCACTATTTCGAACCCCACAAGGTGGTTCAGGAGGATCTGGAGCGCGTCGGATACTACAATTCCAATGCCCAGCGCAGCGCCGCCCAGGCAGCCTTCGGCAATTATGACGAATATCTTGTTTCGCTGGAGATGAAGGCGGAGATCGCCCCATTCGCGCCCGTATATCTCGAGCGCATTACTCAGCTCATCAACAAGACGAATCAGTTCAACCTGACCACCCGCCGCTATACTAGCGCCGAAGTCGAGGCTATTGCCCAGAACCCAGACCATGTCACGCTCTATGGTCGGCTGGCCGACAGGTTTGGCGACAACGGCCTGGTCACTGTTTTGATCGGGCACATCGTCGGTGAGGTTCTCGAGATCGACCTGTGGCTGATGAGCTGCCGGGTATTCAACCGCACGATGGAGCTGTCCATGTTCGATGCTCTGGTTGAGGTCTGTCAGGCGCGTGGCCTGAGCCGCATTGTCGGGACCTACATCCGGTCGAAGAAAAACGCGCTTGTGGCAGATCATTACCGGAAGCTTGGCTTCAGCGCAGTTGAGGAGGAGTCCGTGAGTCAGAGTTCCTGGTCTTGGGACGTTCCCGAGACGTATTCGCCCGACTCGCGCCCAATTGCCCGAGCGGCGAGACCGGCTGACAGCACGTCGGACGAGGCGTTCATCCCGATAACGGCGGTCTTCGGGACCTTGGGTGCCTGAGGGTGTCATCGAGCTTCCAGACGATCCAGCCGCCTTTCCGGAATTCCATGACAGTAAACTGCTGGCAAGTTGAAGTCGATCGCGTGACCGACGCGGATTGGTCGCTGCTGCTCGAACTTTTCGACGACGCGAATCTCTACCAGACGGCAGCGTATGGTGGCGTTCGTTGGGGAGCGAAGAATTTGAGTCGAATCGTCCTCCGACGGGACGGCGAAGTCAGGGCCATCGCGCAACTCCGGATCGTACGGCCAACTCCTCTGAAATTCGGGATCGCTTATCTCCGGTGGGGCCCTCTGTGGGAGCGGCGCGGTTGTGAAATCGACCCTGATGTTCCTAAGCGCATGGCGCGGGCTATTCACGAGGAATACGTCACGATGAGAAAGCTCTGCCTGCGCGTCATCCCCAATGCTTTCACGGGAACTGCGCGCGCCACAGCCTTCCAGTCTGCCTTTTCGGAGTGCGAGCGACAACTTCCCCAGCCGGGAAATACTTACCGGACCTTCGTCTTGGATCTGGCTCCGACGCTCGAAGAGATGCGCAGCCGGCTGGACAAGAAATGGCGCAACCAACTCAACCGCGCAGAAAAAAACGATCTGAGGGTTACGGCGGGTGACGGCATCGAGGAGTACCGCGCTTTCTGCAAGATCTATTCCGAGATGCGCAGCCGAAAGAGCTTCGACACCACTGTGGATGAACAGGAGTTCGAGCGCATTCAGGAAATTCTTCCTCCATCGCAGCGCATGCGGGTCTTGATCTGCTGGGAAAAGGGGACTCTGGTGGCAGGAATGGTTGCCTCTGCCATGGGCAACTCCGCGATCTACATGCTTGGCGCGACCAGCGATGCCGGGCTCAATGCCAAGGGAGCTTACCTTCTGCAGTGGACGTTGATCGGCTGGCTCCGCACACGCGGCGTCGTCTCGTATGACCTGGGCGGCATCGATCCTGAAGCCAATCCCGGCGTGTATCACTTCAAAAAAGGACTTTCGGGAGTGGACACGTGGCAGATCAGTCCCCTGACCGCCTCCGGAAGTGCGGTTTCGTCCTGGATGGTCGATGCGGGCTCGTGGCTCCAGCGCAGGCTTCGCGGTTCGTCCGAACCTGCAACCAGCGACCTGCTGAAACAGCCGGCCGCAAGGGGCTGATCTTATGCCGACTGCCAGCACTCCCATAGATATTTCAGTTGTTATCGTCGCCTGGAATGCGAAGAAGTATATCGAGCTCTGTCTGCAGAGCCTAGTCGACGCTCCGCCACGACGCGGCATGGAGGTCTTTGTCGTCGACAATGCCTCCGCCGACGGCACATCGGAGATGATCGAGACCCGCTTTCCCTGGGTCAGGCTGATCAAGAGCCCGGAGAATCTCGGATTCTCGCGAGGCAACAACGTAGCCATCCGCAAAACCGTAGGACGCTACGTTGCACTGGTCAATCCCGACGTCATTGTCTTGCCCGGGTGCCTCGATGCTCTTGCGGATTTTCTGGATGAGAACCCACAAGTCGGAAACGTGGGGCCGCGGGTCTTCAATCCGGACATGACCCAGCAGAGCACCTGCCGCCGATTTCCAACTTTGTGGAACAACTTTTGCTCCGCCGCACGACTGGAAGGCATTTTTAGGGGCTCCCGCCTCTTCGCCGGTGAACATATGTTCTACTTCGCCCACAACCGTACCCTGCCGGTCGACGTCGTCGTGGGCTGCTTCTCTATGATTCGCCGCGAGACTCTGGATCAGGTGGGGTTGCTCGATGAAGGACTCTTCATGTATGGGGACGATGTGGACTGGTGCCGACGCGCCCGCAATGCAGGATGGGACATGATCTTTTATCCCGGCGCGCGGGCTATCCACGACCGCGGCAAAACCACCGCGCCCTATCCCGTTCACTTTGCCGTTGCGCAGCAGCGTTCCATCCTGCACTACTGGAAGAAACATCACTCATCGCTGAAGGTTTTGGGAATCTGCAGCATCATGGTTTTTCATCATCTGCTGCGCTACATGATTGCGGTCGTCTCCTCAGCCGTCCGTCTCCGGAAAGGTACGCATCCGGAAGTGCGGAAGCAGGTCAGCAGTGCCTGTCTGCGCGAGATCTTGGTCAGCGGCAGTGGCAACAAGGCCTGACAAAGGTTCGATTCCATGAGCATTTCCACTTCGCTATCACGACTAGTCGAGTATCAGAGGCGCCATGGGTTCCGCGCCACGCTGCGGCGGGCTGGCATCGCCGCCAAACGAGCCGTCTTTGAAGGCGGCATGGTGGTCTTTTATTGCGATCTCGACGCGAACAAATTCCGCTCGATCAAAATTCCGGCTGGATTCTCGATCGAGCGCATCGAGTCCTCAAGCGCGTTCAGCAACGCGGATTTCGAGCAGGCGACGGCGTTCTGGAACCCAAAGCTCGCCAGCGCCAATGTTCGTGAGAGGTTCGCTAGGGGGGCTGTCCTCTGGTTGGTCAAATCCGGAAAGTCTGTTGCCGGCTATGGCTGGTCTCTCAAGGGTTCAACGATCAAGCCCTATTATTTCCCACTTGGTGATGGAGATGTTCACCTCTTCGACTTCTACGTTTTTGCGGAATTCCGCGGGCGCGGCATCAATCCATATCTGATCGCATCTATCCTGAACGAACTTGTTGCAACCTGCAATGGAAGGGCATTTATCGAGGCTGCAAAGTGGAATACAAACCAACTTTTGTCGCTACGTAAGACGCCTTTCCGCCGTCTCGGGCTGGTTAGCGTCTTTCGGGTATTCGGCCGCCCGCTGACCCACTGGAAAACCAATGATCCCATCAGAGAGGCGTGTTCTACCGTGGCTCAGGCCACTCAAATTACAGGAGCACTTCGTTCGAATGAGTAACGCCGTTCTGAAAGAACTGAGCCCCCCGGGAGAGGTCAGGCTCCATCATTTTGGATTTGTATTGAATTCGATTCAGGACAGTGCTGAATCTTTCTCCCGCTCCCTGGGAGCGACCTGGGACGGCAACATCATCTTCGACCCCATTCAGAAAGTTCGCGTGACCTTCCTGGAGGGAGCCCACGTCCACGATTCGCTCATCGAACTTGTGGAACCGGCCGGTCTTGAATCGCCCGTGACCCGCTTTCTGAAGGGAGGTGGCGGTGGCCTGCACCATCTGTGTTACGAGGTGGAAGACCTGGAACGGCATCTCGCCTTCTGCAAATCTGTTGGTACCGTGGTAATCCGTCAACCTGTACCTGCCGTGGCATTTGAGGGACGGCGCATTGCCTGGGCCCTGACGAAACAGAAGCTGCTGGTGGAATTTCTGGAGAGAGCGCGCGCGGGAGAGGACGATTCACGGGTTGACAGTGGCAAACGGCTCAATTACGGTAAGGCTTGTTAGTAACAAATCCCGCAATACTGAACCTTCCTGCCGGTTTCATCAGACGAACAGAGGCTGAAAAAGTCCTAGCCCAAGTCATCAAACAAGTTTGTGATGCCAGTCGCATACAGCTAGACCTACCGGTTGCTGCCGTATGTGTGTGGTAATCCGGATCGGGAGCGAAACTTTGATCACATTTCATCTGGGCATGTCAGCTGACCGCCACAATTTTGGGGTGCCCCAGAGCACTTTTGCAGCCACCCCACCCCCCCCGAGGCGAATTCACAAACGAGCGGAGCTCTTCATTTTTCTTCTTCTGCTGATCCTCCCATGTGGTGCTTTCGCGCAGGGCGCGTGCCCCGCTGGACTGCCTGTTAGCGGCAACCGTTGCTACTTTATTGCGGCGAACGGCTCCGACACTAATAGTGGAACGTCGGAAAGCTCTCCGTGGCTCCACGCTCCGGGAATGCCAAACTGCTCCGGCGTTTGCGCGAAAGTGACACCATCGCCCGGTCAGGGCTTCATCCTGAGGGGGGGCGATACCTGGCACTTCGGCAACAGCGGTGCGTCACCCTATACGGGAGGAGCCTGGGATATCAATCAGTGGTGGGGCACTGTTGGGAATAACTGTCAATATGGGGGGTCACAAACAGCCTGCATTTACTGGGGAGTGGACAAGGGTTGGTTTTCAGGATCATCGTGGACAAGGCCTACATTGACCGGGGACAACCCAACCTCAACATCACTTGTTTCGAACTGCTCTTATCAGGTCAAAGCGAATGGCCACGATACCTCGACGAACGTTCTGATGGTTGCGGCTCCTCAATCGATTATCGACAACTTTGAATTGACCGGCATGTGCTCTAGTAATGGGAATCCGACTTCGGGCGCAGGTGATACCTATATCGAATATTTCGGGACGGGGACGGCCGGAACGGGAATGGAATTTCTGGAAAACCTCTACATCCACGGCTGGACGGCAACGACAAGTGCAGGACAGTCGGGAAACAATCAGCCGGGCACCTTGCTGGGTGGCACTTATAACGGTCTCAGCACGTTTGATCACCTAGTGATCGACGGCGCCGATTCCAATCCTGGCTCGTGGGCCTGGGCGACCTTCCCGAGCATTTACCACATGCGCGACAGCATAGTTCGCTATACGAATCAGGGTGTGGCTGCGGGCTGGTGCCATGATATCCACGACAACATTTTCGAACATTTCTTCAACCATAATCCAGGAGCTGGGTCACACACGAATGTTTTGGAGTGCAATGATGATTCAGATGGCACTGCGCCTAACCAGCCCCAGAATACTCCGAACGTCTTCTATAACAACATTATTCGCCATGACGATTCAAGTTATCGCGGTTCCGGACAGGTTCATTTATGGTTTTGCCCGGAAACCGTCCCAGAATATTGGTTCAACAATCTCATGTATGACGTGGCTTTTGGAAATGATTGGGACTACGCCGGGCCACCAATTTATGGGTGCAGCAACACCGGCGGCCAGTTTATGTTCAATAACACGCTCGTAGACGTGCAGCAGCCTTGTTATGTATCCAATGTCGGGCATGGCGGCCAGTATCTCACGGTTCTTAACGAGCATTTGATTAACACACCCTTGGACGCGGGTTCCACTGCCTGTACCGGTTTCAATAATGCAACTAACATTTCTATGTCGGATGCTACGGCAATTTCGCAGGGATACTTGCAATCTTCAGGGGGAACCATAAACTCAGATACGTGCAACAACGAAGGCACAACTCCGTGTGCGCCTGCCCTGAGTTCCAATTCAACGGTGGGAGTCGGCGCAAACCACCAAGCATACTGCACCACCCTCGCTTCCTACACGGCGGAGCCAGCGATTGGGACAGACGCTGCGAACGCCTGCAAGAGTGGCACTTCGAACGGTTGTGCCTATGACTCATCGACCCACACCATGAGTTGCCCGGCCGTTCCGATGGTGGCACGCTCCACCACCTCGGCCTGGGATAGTGGTGCCTATCAATTCTCCGGCGTGCCAGCCCCGCCAGCCCCGCTACCCCCGGTGAACCTGACAGGCTCCGTCCACTGAAAAAGCCGCGCATTTCATGAGCTGTCCGTCTTGGGCGGCTCCGGTGCGTGGTCCGACTTCGGCAACTTTCCTGGCCAAAAATGGAAACCAGAACATTTCCTGCTGCCGCGCCACGTCACCTCCATTCCTCAGCCACTCCATTAAGTCGTACTTACCAAGCTTGACTAGCAAAACATCTGCCCTGGCTATCAACTCGATGCTGGCCCAGATCCTGTCACCCTGATGGAACCTCAAAATATACGGTTTGGCGGCGGAGTTGCAGGCACTGTACTACACCCCCTGGTTGCGGTGGCCATGCTTGTGGCAATCGCGCTGATTCTGTTTCTTCCTAAAAAATATACTTTCGTCCCGCTGCTCAGCGGCATTTTCATGATTCCTCTCGGGCAAGTTGTTGTACTGGGGGGGATTCACTTTACAGTCCTGCGAATTCTGATCATTGCAGGGTTGGTGCGACTCGCATCCTCTGGAGCCGGCAGCAAGTTCAGTGGAGGGTTTAATTCTATTGACCAGGTTGTCGTGTTATGGACGCTTGCCGAATTCGCTGTTTTCTCTTTGCAGTGGATGCAAAGCCAAGCAATGGTTGAGAGTCTTGGGGATCTGCTGGACAGGCTCGGCGGATTTCTGGCGCTGCGGTACATGATCCAAGACCGGGAAGGTCTGAAACGGGTGGTCAAAGTCTTCGCCGTATTGTGTTTGATTCAGGGCTTGTTCATGCTTTACGAACAAATTACCGTTCGTAACCTCTTCGGGCTGCTGGGTGGGATTTCGCTGGTGCCGCAGATCCGCGAAGGACAGGTTCGATCACAGGGTGTATTCGGGTCGTATATCGATGCCGGAGTCTTTGCCGGAATTCTGATCCCGCTCTTTATCTGGCTCTGGAGCGACCGATCGTTCCGCTGGGTAGCCGTCGCGGGGATCGCAGGCGCCACTATGATGACGCTCACATGTCATGCCAGCACCGCGTTGCTGGCCTATGTGGGCGGATTGCTGGGTCTGGGCTTTTGGCGGCTTCGCACAAAAATGCGCACTGTCCGCCGGGCGCTGGCCCTCACTTTGATGGGGTTGCATCTGGTGATGCACGCACCCGTATGGTCGCTGATTGCAAGAGTAGATCTCACGGGGTCTTCATCGAGTTACCATCGCTATTACCTAGTGGACAACTGTATCCGGCACTTCTGGGACTGGTGGCTTCTCGGGACGAGGGTATATGACACCTGGGGATGGGATATGTGGGATCTCTCCGATCAGTATGTCGCCTGTGCGTTTACAGGCGGATTGGCAGCTCTCGCGCTCTTTATTGCGATCCTATCGCGCTGCTTCGGCGGTATTGGAACAGCTCGAAAGCTCGTGAAAGGCAGGAAGAAAGAGGAATGGCTGCTGTGGTGCCTGGGTTCGGCGATGTTTGCGATGACAGTTGCCTACTTCGGGTGCAGTTTTATGGCACAGATGCAAATGGAATTATTTGCCTTTCTGGCGATGATCTCCGTGGCTATTTCGGAGACCAGACGAATCGCAACGCCGAAGGCAGTTGCTTCACAAAACTCTTCTCCCACGCTGAGAGTTCAAACTGCCGCAACGGTCGAGGTGCTGGTGGGCGCCACAAGATGAGGGTCGATGGTGTCAATCTTTCGTAGCGTAGCATGGCGCGAAGACCCATTGAGGCTTTTGGCGCGATTTCCCACCTGGCTCTACAGCTTCTGGGTGCGCGCCACTTATCCATTCGCTTCCATAGGGCGTCAGGTCACCTTTCATTACACCTGGGATTTTCGGAGATATGCGGCTCATCGAGTCAGGCTGGGGAGTTGCGTGTCAATTGGGAAAGATGTCCACTTTGGCGTTTACTGCCCGAATGGAGAAAAGGGCCGGCCGATGCTCGTTATGGAAGACGGCTGCGTCGTGATGAGGCGTGTCCAGATTTCCGCGAAAAACTATATCCATATCGAGTCTGATGTGGTGATTTCGGCTTCGGTGCTGATCATGGACCATAACCATGAATTTGCCGACCTGACTCGGTCCATCAAGGCCCAGGGATTGTCAGAAGGCGGCACCATTCGAATCGAGCGCGGCTGCTGGATCGGTCATGGTGCGGCCATCGTATGCAACCAGGGAGAATTGGTTCTCGGACGCAATAGCGTGGTCGCGGCGAATGCGCTGGTAACCAAGAGCTGTCCGCCTTTCTCGGTGCTCGTGGGTAATCCGGCTCGACTCGGCAGGCAGTCTGCTCCGTTGACAGATGCTTCACCTGACCGAGCTGAACGATTGCCTGTCGACGTTCTTGAGGTTTGACCTTCCGGATCATTGTCGAATTTCGGTTTTTTGCCTGCGAAGCGGATCGTCCGCGCGAGGTCGTTCCGCTTCTCAAATAATTCCTCCAGCCAATCCGGATCGTCCGGAGGTGACCCTTGATCAGTAGTCATGAACGTATACGCGTGTTGTACAGCTTCCCTCTACGCCTGGGCGCGGACCGAATCTGCTACATCGCCTGGCAGCAGGTGAATGGACTCGCGGTCGCGGGAGCCAACCTGCAGGTTGCTCCGGCCTCAGTCGGACGGCCCATCGTTGCTGGCCCAAAGGTCTCGCCGACTCTTGCCTGGGGGAATCTGCGTCTGCCATTCCGAGGTCTCGGAACCATGCGGGCAGTGGCCCTGCATGACCGAATTGTGGCGAGTCGGCTCGATAGACTGGCAGGGGAGATCGATGTCATTCACACCTGGCCGTTAGGAGCGATGGAGACATTGAAGGTCGCGGCTAGACTCGGTATTCCAACCGTTTTGGAACGGCCCAATGCGCATACGCGATTTGCGATGGAGGTTGTGCAGGCCGAATGCGATCGGCTGGGAATCGTGCTTCCGCCCGATCACGAACATGCCTATAACGAAGAGAAGCTGCGCCGGGAAGAGAAAGAGTATGAATTGGCAACCGCCCTCCTTTGCCCAGCTGATTTCGTGGTGAAGACTTTTCTCGAGCGGGGATTCCCTCAGCATAGATTACTGCGGCATACCTACGGGTACGATGAGAAAACCTACTACCCGGTTGCCGATTCGCGCGCCGGGGAAGGGCTGACGGTTCTGTTCGTTGGGGTCTGCGCCGTGCGAAAGGGGGTGCACTACGCTCTCGAGGCATGGCTGAAGTCTCCGGCATCGAAACGTGGCAAGTTTCTTATTGCGGGAGAATTTCTCCCTTCGTACCGCGAAAAACTGGCATCTATGCTTGCCCATCCCAGTGTCACTGTTCTCGGGCATCGGAATGATGTTCCGGAGCTGATGCGGAATAGTGATGTCCTTGTCCTGCCGAGCATCGAGGAGGGATTCGGCCTGGTCATTGCGGAAGCGATGGGTTCTGGATGTGTTCCCCTTGCCTCAGAAGCCTGCTCTGAGATCTGTCGGCACTTGCAGACGGGAATGACTCACCGTGTCGGCGATGTCGAGTCTCTTAGCGAACAGATGACTATATTGGACAGCGACCGGCGGCTCCTCCGAGAATTGCGCGAGGCATCGCTGGAGGCCGCCAAGGGATTTACCTGGACGGCTGCCGGAAAAGTTCTTCTCAATGCATATCGTGAGAGCATTGCGGTATCTGGGCTGTCTCCACGGATAGCGACCGATCGTATTCTCGAAGCCGTACCCGCTAAATAAACCTGGATCCTGATTTACCGAGGCCTTTCTGAGAGCAGGAGTCACAGTAATGGGTGTGCCAATCGTCGCGGAGGCGGTATTTCCCGAGCAGGATAAGTCTACCGATATGGTTACTCGTCATGAAGCGCAGACTTGCCCTCTTTGTGCGGCGTCAGGGCCCCGGGATTGGCTTAAGGCGCCTGACCGGTTCCACGGGAGACGCGAACCATACACCCTGGCACGGTGCTCCGGCTGCTCTCTCGTTTGGCTCGTGGATCCGCCTCGACCTGGCGAGATGCACCTGCACTATACGGATGCGTATCACAAGCTGATTGCTGCTGCAGGTGAGGGTTCGCCGGCACGCTGGAAGTTCCGGAAAGAAACTGTGACGAGCTTCCGACAGGCCGGAACGCTGCTGGATCTGGGCTGCAGTTCAGGTTCATTCCTGGAGTGTTTCCGCGATGGCAACTGGAGACTATTTGGCATCGAAATGTCGCCCGAAAATGCACAGAAGGCCGAAGCGACAACTGGTGCGCAGGTATTCACGGGCGACATTCTGGAGGCGACGTTCCCGCCGGAATCCTTTGACGTCATCACTTGTTTCGACGTTCTGGAGCATCTATATGAGCCTGGGCGAGTCATGGCGAGAGTCGCCGAATGGCTCAAGCCGGGGGGAAATTTTTACGTCCTGATACCGAACATCGACTCTGCCGAGGCGCGGGTGTTCGGAACCTATTGGCATGGTCTCGAATTACCCCGTCATCTTTTCCATTATTGCCCCGAGTCACTTACAGCATTGGGACAGTCGGTCGGACTACAGACTCTTTTTCTTAAAACGGCACGCAACCCTGCTGTAGGCACGAGCATGCGATACCTGTGGGACGATGTGCTTGCTTCCATCGGCATTCTGCGGACTCCCGTAGCGTACAAGGCAAGGCCGGGACTCCTCTGGAGAGCAACAAGAAAGCTGGTCCGCATGACCATCCTGCAGTTGCTCCTCGGTATGGCTTCACTCGCAGGAGGAGGGGAATCAATCCATGCTGTTTTCCAAAAGCCTGCCGCTGCCAGATTGCCTGAGTTCTCATAGTCGCCCCCTCAGTGCATCGTCGCCCCCCTTCTCCTGTTTTGCGCGAGAGAGAATACTCAATCAGTACGATCTGTCTGCTTTATGAAAAAAAACAGCTCTCCACTTCTTTCACACCCCCATCGTCAGCCCATGGAAGATCCGCTGAGTCTGATTCCGAGGGTAACCACAAAGCTGTTCAGTCTTTGGATAAAAGCCACGTATCCATTTGCCGCAGCGGGGCACGACCTATCCGTTCATCCTACTTGTCTGGTGAGTCGGTGCATCGCCCCGCGCATCCATCTGGGTAATTCGGTGGTTATTCGTAAGGATGCATGGCTCAATGTGTTACCTGAAGCCACTGGTGAATTCAACATCAAAATCGGAGACAACTGTCTCATCGGTGCCCAGAATGTGATTTCGGCCAAAAATCTTATCGAAATCGAACACGATGTAATCATAGGAACATCAGTTTTGATTCAGGACCACAACCACGCCTACGAAGACGTCACACGCCCGATCAGAAGTCAGGGACCCATGCCCGGAGGCAGGATCAGAATCGGACAGGGATCCTGGATCGGACATGGTGTTTCCATTGTTTGTAACCAGGAAGAACTGGTCATCGGCCGGAACAGTGTCATAGCCGCAAATGCCCTGGTTACAAGAAGCTTTCCCCCTTTTTCCGTCATTGTTGGCAACCCGGCCCGGCTGACTAGGCAATATGACCCGTCAAAGCGAGTCTGGATGGGAGCAACTGCGAGACAGACAGCTGCTGTGGACGTTGTTTGTAGCGGAGAGATTCGTTAGAGGGCGAAAGTGGATACCAATATTGACATCCAATCCTTGAAAAGCTGGAGTACCACGATGAGTACGGGCGTCACACGACGGGCTCAAAATCAGGATCCGTTGAACTTAGGTCCACGCTTGCTGAGAAGGCTCTATACAGAATGGTTGCGCAGAACCTACCCATTTGTCTCAATGGGTTCGAAGGTGTCAATTCATCATACGTGCAAGATCGACCGGATGAAGGCACACCGAATCAAGCTGGGCAGCCATATAAGAATGGAGAAGGATTCCAGCCTGGGCATCAGCCTGCCGCCCGAGCAAGAAGGAGACCCGGTCATCATTATTGAGGACAACTGCGTGATTCACTGGCGCTCGCAGATCGGAGCCAAAAATCTGATTCATATCGAGCGCGATGTTCTCATTGCCCAGGATGTTCTGATCGTAGATCAGAACCATGCATATGAAGACATTCACACCCCGATTACCGATCAGGGATTTACCGAGGGCGGAAGAATCCGCATTGGTGAGGGAACCTTCATCGCCCACGGTGCCGCGATCATTTGTTCACAAGGTGAACTGGTTCTCGGGCGCAACTGCGTGGTTGCGGCGCACTCCGTAGTCACTAGAAGTGCGCCGCCATATTCGGTGCTCTACGGCAATCCGGCCCGCATCATCAGGCAATACGACCCGCTCAAAGAAGAATGGGTGGCCGGTCCGGTACGCGCGCCTCAGACGGAGCTAGTTCCCTAATTCGGCCAGCCCCGCACCTGTCGGCTTGCGCCATACCGCATTCTAATCTCCTGCCGCGTGCTTCGGCACCATTGACGGAGGATCCGTGACCTCAAGAGCGCTTCCCCTGGTTAGCATCATTACGCCCCTCTATAACAACGCGGAGCACCTTTCGGAGTGTATCGAGAGCGTGTTGGCGCAGACCTATCCGCATTGGGATTACACAATCGTCAACAACTGCAGCACCGACCGATCCTTCGAGATTGCCAGCCGCTATGCCGCCAAAGATCCGAGAATCAAGGTTCACAATAACTCGCAGTTTCTTCCAGTCATTGCCAATCACAATCATGCTCTGCGCCAGATCTCCCCTGACTGCAGATATGCCAAAATGGTTTTTGCCGACGACTGGCTCTTCCCGCGCTGCATTGAAGAGATGGTCGTGCTTGCGGAGCAGAATCCCTCCGTTGGAATCGTCGGGGCCTACGGACTCGAAGAGGACCGCGTTGCCTGGCAGGGGCTGCCGATCTCGCAGCCGGTGATATCGGGCCGGGAGATCTGCCGGCGCATGTTTCTCGATGACTTGTATGTCTTCGGTACGCCGAATTCCATCCTCTATCGCGCCGACCTCGTGAGAGAGCAGCCAGCCTTCTTCAATGAAGCGAACTTCCAAGCAGACCGCGAAGCCTGCGTGGCTCTGCTGAAGAACTGCGACTTCGGCTTTATCCATCAGATTCTGACTTTCAAGCGACTGGCAGCCGGATCGCTGACCCGCGCGGTGGGCTGGTATCTGATGACACACTATGGCACGCTCTTGCTGACGATCCGGAATCATGCTGCAGACTTCCTCAGCCGTGATGAAGTTGAGTTCTGCCAGAATCGCCTGTTGGCCGAGTATTACAACTTCCTGGCCGTGAGTATTTTGCGCGGCAATCGCGACAGCAAATTCTGGAGCTATCACAAGGCAAGACTGAATGAAACCGTTGGCTTCAGCCGGTTGCGGCTCGTCGGAGCCACGCTTGGCAGGATCTGCCGAATGATATTCAGTCCCTATGAAACGTTCAGCAAAATGCGGACGGCCCTGCTCCAGCGTGCCATGTCGGCCAAGAGCCGGCGCGCCTCCGGACAGGAGTTCAGAGCGCATGCGGTCGAGTTCGAGAAACTCCGGTAAGCGTCCCGATCGTGAATCGAATGAGTCAGACAACACAAGTGCCGACGGTCGAGGCAACCTGCGACAACTCACAGCGGATTTCTGTTACCTCTCAGAAAGGTCCTGCACCGCAATGGTGGACCGGCCCGGTGCAGCGATCGCAAATCGCGCTTTTCGGACACTTCGGAGCGGGTAATCTGGGCAATGAGAGCACCTTGATGGCGATGCTCGAAAATCTGCAGCGTTTGCTGCCCGAATCTGATGTCCGTTGCATCTGTACCATACCCGATGTGGTGACTGCTGATTACGGAATCGCGGCTGTCCCAATGGTTAGCCCCGGCGCTGTTCGGTGGAGACCTAGGAGTCGCTTCCTCCGCGCGCTGAAAAAGCTCTTGGTCGGTCTTCCGAACGAAATCTCGCGGTGGATGGAAGCTTACCGGGCTTTGCGCGATACGGATCTTCTCATCGTGGTCGGAACGGGATTGCTCACGAACGCCTTCAGTCTCTTTGGCTGGGGACCGTACAGCACTTTCAAATGGTCGTTTCTTGCCAGGATGCGCGGCTGCCGCGTCCTATTTGTCAGCGTCGGAGCAGGACCGGTCAACCGGCTCTCGGGGAGGCTGCTGGTGAAAACAGCGTTGTCTTTGGCGACCTTCCGTTCTTATCGGGACCAGGCGACACGGCGCTACCTCGCTGGCATCGGATTCAGTCGCCCCGATGATCCTGTCTTTCCCGACATCGCGTTCAGCCTCTCAACGGAACTGCTGCCGCGCGGCGACAGCCATTCCGCTGATCGGCGGGTGGTTGGTCTGGGCATCATGGAATATGGGGCAATGTACGGCATCCGGCCCATTTCCTCGGACGAGTACAAGAACTACACCGCTATCCTCGCAGAATTTGCGCGATGGTTGCTGACCCGGGGCTACGATCTCCGTCTGCTGATCGGCGATCAGATGGATGTGCCGGCGCTGGAAAAATTCAAAACAAAGTTGAGTCGAACCCTCACTCCCGGGGAACTCGCCAGAATCAGCGGCGAACCGGCGGCCTCGGCCCGGCATCTCGTTGAACAGCTCGCAGAAACTGATCTAGTGGTTGGCACCCGCTTCCATAACGTTCTCCTCGGCCTGCTCTTGGGCAAGCCCTCGATTGCTGTTACCTTTCACCATAAGTGTTCGGGGCTGATGGAGGAGATGGGGATTTCCGAGTATTGCGAGGATATCCATGGGCTCACGGTGGAAAAGCTGATTACGAAATTCTGCATGATGGAGAACAAAGAGGCAGAGATAACAGCGCATATCACCGAAAAAGTCCTCCAGAATCGGGTTGCTCTCGACGCACAATACCGCATTATCTGCCAGGCTGTTGGTTACTCTGCGGTTACTAATTAGCTGCTGGTGATGCATGCGGTTGGATGATATGGTCTGGACGTTGGATCCACCGCAGCGCGTTTGTCAGATCTAAACCCGGACATAACCGAGGAGAAACATGATGGACATCGAAGCGAGACTCGTATCCTGCTTTGCGGCGGTACTGCCGGAGCTAAATGCGGATGAGATCAGAAGTGCAAGCGCGGTTGGAACCGCAGGATGGGACTCCGTCACCACCGTGACCCTGCTTGCTGTAATTGAGGATGAATTCCAGATTGAGATCGATCTCGATGACCCGGCACGGTTCGATTCGTTTCAGGGGATACTCAATTACTTGCGAAGTAGTGATCAACGAAGGCAAACCACTGAAAACCTCGTCTAACGTCTAAATCTTACTCGGCTGCATCTCAATCCATAGTCAGCTTGTCATCTAGTTCGGAACTGGAAAGCACAAAATGAGTGTTACGTAGACGTACAAACACAACTTATTTCCGTCAGGCATGGCTTCCTATAACCATCAGCTCATTTTCTTCAAGAACGATCTAAATGTGACCTGAAAACAGTGTCAATAGAGAGTGTCCGGAAAATACGAGATTTTTCTTGTGCCCTAGGTCAAGAAAACTAAGACCCTCTTGTCCGATGGACTGTTAAGAATGGAGAGCCTTTTGACTGGTGGAGAAGTGTATAGCGATCCTGTGGAGAACCCGGTGGCTGAATCGGTTTTGTCGAGGCTATTAAAAGCTCGATTTGTTCGAGCATATATAGGAAGGCCCTTTTTACGTGTAAACGAATGGGGCTGGAATCGACTGCCTAGTTTTGTAACGGCAACTCGTCCTGTGCGCATATATGGAATTTTTTTGCAATCATTAGTCAAGTTGCGCTCGCAACGTTGTCAATATCATGGCACTTTTTTTCTTCGAAATCGTCCAGAACTAGAATTGATTTGTCGCCTTTTGACCAAATATCCACGCGGATCCACACTACGTATTGCGGTCGTGGCTTGTAGCAACGGGGCTGAAGTTTATTCTATCGTTTGGATCATCCGTTCTGCTCGACCCGATTTGAATCTTATCGTTCACGCAGTCGATATATCGCAGGAGATCGTAGATATCGCCCGAGAAGGAGCTTATCCACTTGAGATGCAGAAGCTCATTGGCTCTCCAATTTTTGAACGTCTGACGGACGAAGAAATACGAATGCTATTCCATGCAGACGGCAACACGCTGCGAGTTAAACCATGGATTAAGGAAGGTATCGAGTGGCACGTTGGGGATGCCGGAGATCCTGGACTGCGATTAGACATCGGCCTCATGGACATAGTCATAGCAAATAAATTCCTTTGTCATATGAACCCTCCGGATGCGGAACAATGCTTGCGTAGGATCGCGGATCTTGTACAGCCAGGAGGTTACCTATTTGTTTCAGGAATCGATCTTGATATACGAACTAAGGTTGCAACTGAATTGAGCTGGGCCCCAGTTTTAGATTTGTTAGAAGAAATACACAATGGCGATCCATCAGTCAGACGAGACTGGCCTTGGCGATATTGGGGGCTGGAGCCGTTCGATGGGAACAAGCGCAATTGGGATGTTAGGTACGCCTCAGTCTTTCAGTTGAGCAACTAACGATAGTTTGAAGGCTCTCCCAATTGGCTTTTTTTGTTGATCTTGCGTCGATAAAATACGCTAAAAAATTGACTCACCCTGCAGATGTTAAATCAAACACAGAAAGTGTGTGGTTGAGCTAGACAGCTCCGGCCATACAAAGTGGGGTCTTTCGATCACCATCTATTTCGGATGCGTACGAGACCCTTTAAAAAACTGTAAGTATATCTGTTGCACAAGAGGAATCATTATGAGAGTGATGCTGACCGGTCATAAAGGTTACATAGGGGCGGTTGCAGGGCCTATGTTGTTTGCTGCTGGATATGAAGTGGTCGGATTAGACTCTGAGCTATATGAAGGCTCTGATTTTGGAGCGCCACCGCAATCCATTCCAGAGATACGCAAGGATCTCCGCGATCTAAAACACAGCGACCTAGAGGGGTTCGACGCGGTCATACATTTGGCCGCTTTGTCAAACGATCCGGTGGGGAACCTTCACCCTCAGCTTACATATGACATCAACCATCTAGCGTCAGTTCACCTGGCAAGACTTGCGAAAGAGGCAGGTGTAGCTCGTTTTGTTTTTTCGTCATCGTGCAGTACATACGGTGCAGCAGGCGACGCCTTCCTTGATGAAACAGCTTCACTGAATCCGGTGACACCGTATGGAGAATCCAAGGTTTTCGTTGAACGCGATGTCGCACAACTTGCAGACGAATACTTCAGCCCGACGTATTTACGAAACGCAACTGCATATGGAGTGTCCCCGCGACTCCGGCTGGATATCGTCTTAAATGATTTGGTGGCGTCCGCATACACCACCAGAAGAATCTATATAAAAAGTGACGGAACACCATGGCGTCCGATCGTACATATCCGTGACATCTCCGCGGCTATTATTGCTGTACTGGAAGCACCACGAGAGGTCATTCACAACGAGATATTTAATGTTGGCCTCACCGAGGAAAACTATCGTATTCGAGAACTAGCAAATATTGTTGCTGAGGTCGTTCCTGATTGCCGTGTTGATTATGCTCCTGAAGGCGGCCCGGACAAGCGTTGCTATCGTGTCAGTTGCAGCAAGATAAATCGAGTGCTACCCGGGTTTAGACCAGAGTGGACAGCTCGTAAGGGCGCGCAAGAGCTCTACGAGGCCTATCGCCAGGTTGGTCTCACTCGTGAGGACGTCGAGGATGGTCGGTACACGCGCATCAGCCACATTCGTCGTCTGTTGGAATCCGCTCAACTGGATTCCACATTGCGTTGGATTCATCCAGCTGAAGCTGTTGTAGCTGGAACCTAAAGAAAGTAGGGCTTCATAGATATGATTTTCTCGGAAACAGCTCTTCAGGGAGCCTACATCATTGACATTGAGCCGCGGTCTGACTCTCGAGGATTCTTTGCGCGTGCCTTCTGTCAGAACGAATTCGCGGCACACGGCTTGAAACCGATGATTGCGCAGGCCAATCTCGCCTTTAATCACTATAAAGGCACCTTGCGCGGGATGCATTTTCAGTATCCTCCCACTGCGGAGACTAAAATCGTGCGATGCACACGTGGAGCGATCATCGATATAATCGTCGACCTTCGTCCAGAAAGCCCCACCTACTTAAAGCATATTTCAGTCGAACTCACTGCAGACAACCATCGTGCGATATATGTTCCGGAACGGTTTGCGCACGGGTATCAGGTTCTTTGCGACTCGACTGAGACAAGCTACCAGGTTGGCGAGTTCTATGCGCCTGGTTCAGAAGGCGGATTGTGCTTCAACGATCCCGGGTTGGGATTGGATTGGCCGCTGCCAGTTAGTGTTATTTCGGAGAAAGACCAGGATTGGCCGACACTGGTTGAACAGGAAACCGAATTAAGAAGGCTGATGCAGTTACCGGAAGGAGTAGCTCTGTGATTATCGTAGATAATGCTCTCAGAGCCCGAGAGGCAGAAGGCAAGCCCATTCGCGTCGCATGTTTGGGCGCCGGCTTCATCGCGCAGGGGCTTACAAACCAAATCGTTAATAGTGTCCCAGGAATGAAGATGGTGGCTGCATTTAGCCGTCGGGGTCAACGAGGACTAGACATGTTCTCCTATGCCGGACGGAACGACGCCGTCGTGGCTGACACCCAGGACGAAGTGGAGGATGCTATCCGTTCTGGAAGACCTGTTGTTACCGAGAATGCTTTCTTACTTACACGTTCTGAACAGATAGATGTTGTGATCGACGTGACTGGGGCAGTTGAATTCGGGGCTCGCATTATCTTGGATGCGTTCCAACATGGCAAGGACGTCGTGTTGATGAATGCGGAGATCGATGCAACGATAGGTCCGATACTACAAACACATGCTGAAAAATATGGCCGAATTATCTCGGCATGCGAAGGTGATGAGCCAGGCGTCCAGATTAATCTGTATCGCTGGGTAAAGGGTCTTGGACTCACCCCGCGTGTAATGGGAAATATCAAAGGCCTTCAAGATCCATATCGCAATCCGACGACGCAAAAAGGATTCGCTGACAAGTGGGGCCAGAACCCAGCCATGGTCACGAGCTTTGCTGATGGCTCCAAAATCAGCTTTGAACAGGCAATCGTGGCGAATGCGACAGGATTCAAAGTGAAATCTCGTGGCATGTCACGAGGAGTCGAGTATCGTGGCGATGTAATGACGATTGGCTCCCTGTACGACATTGATGAAGTTCGTCAATTAGGTGGCATCGTTGATTATGTTGTAGGTACGCCTCTCACCAAGGTGTACTGTCTGGCTGAACATCCTGATCCTAAGCAGCAGCATTACCTAAATCTTTACAAGATGGGCCCTGGACCACTTTACTCATTCTTTATCCCATACCACCTTGTTCATTTTGAAGCTCCAAACGCGATCGCTCGTGTAGCCCTATTACGTGACTCGGTGGCTAGGCCATTAGGCGGCCCCGTAGTGGAAGTTTGTGCCGTAGCCAAGCGTGATCTGAAGGCCGGGGAACTCCTCGACGATTATGGCATGTATATGACTTATGGTGAAGCCGTCAATACCGATGAAATGAGTAACGGCCGATATCTACCGGAAGGTCTCGTCGAAGGCTGCAAGTTGATCTCTGATATTCCGAAAGATACGGTGATTACGTATAACGACGTTATTCTCCCCCCCAATCGGATTAGCGATCAACTACGGGCTGAACAATATCAGTTGTTCCGCAACGAAGCGTGGCTCGCAGAACAGCTGACTGTTCATGCTTGAAAGGGACTTTGAAACGGCATCGAAGAAAGGGAAGGTAAGCCATGAAAGTTGTTCTTTTCTGCGGAGGCGCAGGGATGCGATTGAGAGGGTATGCCGATGATGTTCCGAAACCGATGGTATTAATCGGGACGCGACCAATCCTCTGGCATCTAATGAAGTATTACGCTCATTTCGGCCACACTGAGTTTATCCTCTGTCTGGGGTATAAAGGCAACGTGATCAAGGATTACTTCCTTCATTATGACGAATCAGTATCTAACGATTTCGTTTGGTCGCAGGGAGGAAAGAACATAAAGTATGTGAACCGCGACATCGACGACTGGACGATCACGTTTGTCGAGACTGGTGCCAATTCCAACATTGGCGAGCGATTCAAAGCGGTCGAGCCTTATCTCGAAGGCGAAGAAATGTTTCTTGCCAATTATGGAGACGGATTGAGCGACGTGGCTCTTCCGGAAATGGTTGAGACTTTCCGACAATCCAACGCTGTGGTGTCTCTGTTGCTGGTACAACCAACGGCAAGCTTTGACATCGTCAATACTGGAACCGATGGTTTGGTCAGAAATGTCGAGGCGTTAACCACAACGGACATCTGGATCAATGGTGGCTTTTTTGTTATGCGCAAGGCGATATTCGACTACATTCGACCGGGTGAAGAATTAGTCCGAGAACCATTTCAGCGATTAATTGAAGAGAAATCTCTACTCGCCTATAAATGCCACGGCTTTTGGCAATGCATGGATACCTTCAAAGACAAACAGCACCTGGAAGAACTGAACCGAATGTCTGCACCATGGAAAGTATGGGATCGTTCTATTCGCACCACTAATGCCTCAAAGTTGAAATTGGCCTGACATGATCCAACTGAATTTTGATAGGGAAGCAGACAAGCCGCTGAAGGTTCTTTGCCTGGGCGCTCACTCGGATGATATCGAGATTGGCTGCGGCGGTACCGTTCTGGAACTTGCGCGACGCTATCCGAACAGCGAGTTTCATTGGGTAGTATTTAGTGCGATTGGAATTCGAGAGGTCGAAGCACGGCGAGCGGCAGAAATGTTTGCAGGCTTTCGATTGAGAGAGCCACTTTTAAACACTTTTTCCGATGGATACATGCCGTTTGTTGGAGCCGATGTGAAAGCAGTGTTCGAACGGGAACTAAAGCAGCTTTCCCCCGATCTCGTCTTTACACATTACGGTAGTGATGCTCATCAAGACCATCGTTTGATCTCACAACTCACTTGGAATACCTTCCGCGATCACCTCATTTTGGAGTACGAAATTCCTAAATACGACGGAGATATGGGAAAACCCTGCGTTTTCGTCCCGATCGAGAAAGAAGTATGTGATAAGAAGGTTGGCTACCTTATGGATGCCTTCCAATCGCAGCAGACAAAGCGCTGGTTCCAGCCGGAAACCTTTTTTTCTCTGATGCGGCTACGGGGAATGGAATGTGCTGCTTCTAGCGGCTACGCCGAGGCATTTTACTGCCGCAAATTGGTGTTGTGAACAAAGTAATTCCCCCTGTTCGGTTGGAATATCACCCCATCGGGTGATCACTCGTGGTGGAGAGTTCTCTAATTTGTTTTTTGTCTCGCATGTCAGTCCATTCGGACGCCATGTTCACAGAGTTTTTTTGCTATCGATCGCTTCTATGGGAGCACAATGAAGGATTTGAAGGAGCGGACGATTGTCGGCGGGCTCGCGAGAAGCTGTGCTCAAGCGGCAAGTTTTGTTCTTCGTCTGGGATCGCTCATGATCTTAGCGCGACTATTGGGGCCAAAAGACTTCGGGTTAGTAGGCATGGTTACAGCCTTCACGGGAGTATTGGATTTATTCCGAGATTTCGGTCTATCAGCGGCTACGGTTCAACGGAAAACTGTCTCAAACGAACAGATTTCAACTTTATTCTGGATTAACTTAATGTTCGGCGTAGTGTTAGCGCTTGGATTGATCGCGATGGCGCCGACTATCGCAGCTTTTTACAGCGAACCTCGGCTCGTGCGGGTAACGATTGTTTTGGCAACGGGAATAATCTTCAATGCGGCGGGCGTACAACATCTGGCGCTATTGCAGCGCGAGATGCGGTTTACAATCTTGGCCGTGATCGGCGTAGTCTCCTTGTTTCTGAGCACCGCCATTGCAATTGCCGGAGCCAGGGCTGGCTACGGATATTGGTCACTCGTCGCTATGGCCGTCGCTCTCCCGTTGACTACGACTCTTGGTGGCTGGCTGGCCACATGCTGGGTGCCTGAGTTGCCGCGACGGAACACGGGAATTCGTTCGATGATTCGTTTTGGTGGCACTCTTACTCTGACTGGCCTTACAGTTTATGTTGCCAGCAACTTCGACAAGGTTCTGCTTGGCCGCTTCTGGGGCGTAGATGCCATCGGGCTCTACGGACGGGCCTACCAACTTATTAGCGTTCCTACTAGTAACCTGAATGCAGCGGCCGGCGAAGTGGCATTCTCCGCACTGTCGCGACTTCAAGACGACCCTGCTCGCCGTAGAAACTACTTCCTGAAAGGTTTTTCTTTGGTGCTGGGGCTAACTCTGCCTCTCACGGTCGCATGTGCCTTTTTTGCGAATGATGTGGTGCTCGTTCTTCTGGGGGCAAAGTGGAAAGATGCCGCCCCCATTTTTCGCTGGCTAGCGCCGACCATCCTGGTCTTTGCTATAGCCAATCCCTTATCGTGGCTGCTTTCTGCGAGCGGACGGGTCGGACGACTTATGAAGATGTCTCTGGTCATTGCCCCCGTTTTGATTCTTGCCTACGTTATTGGATTGCCGCACGGGCCGAAGGGGGTTGCATGCGCCTATTCGGTGGTGATGACCCTGTGGCTCATTCCACTTGTCTGCTGGGCGGTACATGGTACAGAGATCTCGGTCGGCGATATCGTACGAACCGCGAGCCCGCCCCTTGTTTCGAGTGTTGTGGCTGGGGGGCTGGCTCTTGGAGTAGGGCTAGCTTTCGGTCAATCCTTGACTCATCCGGTTCGACTAACACTCGAAAGCGTTACTCTTCTCGTCACGTTTCTCGGGCTGCTTATGATCGTTCCCGCACAGAGATCATTGTATGTAGGCCTCTTTCGCGGGATGTTCAGAGCTTTGATAACTCGAGAAAAAATTCCGCTCTCGGTTGAAGGCCGAACGATCGAACATATATAGCTAAGCATTCATCGGACCTTGTTCCGGTTGCGCAAGAAGCGCAATCTTATTGGCCGAACCGAATATGCAGAAGTGCCCAAAAATTGTGAGAACTTTTGCCGCACTTAGATTGAGCTGCGAAATCGGACTCTGCTTTGGAGGTAAGAATGAAGCCTCGAAGAATCACTAAAATTGGTCTATTAATTCTATTTTGTGCGATGTGTTGCAGAGGGCAAGTCTCAGTCCTAACTCAGCACAATGACAATGCGCGCACCGGACAGAACTTGGCTGAGTCCACGCTTAACACCTCTAACGTAAACCAAAGCAGTTTCGGCAAGCTTTTTTGGCGCACAGTGGATGGGTTTATCTATGCGCAGCCACTGTATGTTTCCGGGCTTAATATTCAAGGTACAACCCACAATGTGGTGTATGTTGCCACACAGCATAACAGTGTATATGCGTTTGATGCAGATGATCCCAACGCTTCCTCCCCCTTATGGCAATTGAATTTAGGGAACCCTGTACCTAGCCAGGATATTTGCATCATCACAGGTGATACCAATGCATTCGACTGTCCTTATTACGATATTAGCCCTGAAATTGGTATCACCAGCACACCGGTAATTGATCCCTCGGCGGGAGTAATCTACGTTGTTGCTAGAACTAAAGATATTAGCACTAACACATATCATTTTTTTCTTCATGCATTGAGTCTGACTTCTGGAACCGAGCAGGCTGGTGGTCCTGTAGAGATCGTTGGGCAGGTGAGCGGGACCGGGACGGCAAGCCAGGGTGGCGTCATCACATTCGATCCAACCTATCATCTTCAGCGTCCATCGTTGCTTCTTCTGAATGGAGTCATCTACATTGCTTTTGGCTCCCAGGGCGACATCGGGACATGGCATGGATGGGTAATGAGCTACAACGCCACGACTTTGCAGCAGGTGGCAATTTTCAACGTGACACCAAACGGAGATGAAGGTGGAGTGTGGTCTTCAGGGGCAGGTTTGGTCGCCGATTCTTCAAGCATCTATATGATCTCGGGCAATGGTGACTTCACCGCGAATGTCTCCGGTGGTGCAGACTACGGCGATTCCTTCGTGAAGTTTAACGGACCGAGTTTGACTGTAACCGACTATTTCACCCCCTCAAATCAGGCGACCCTGAATTCGGCTAATACCGATCTTGGGGCCGGCGGTCCCATGTTGATGCCGGGGACTTCGTTATTGGTAGGACAGGGTAAGGACTCAGTGTTTCGCGTGGTGAATTCCACCAACATGGGTCACTTTAATTCAAGTGTTGACAATGATGCACAGGAGTTTACTGCAACCTCAAATCCCTTTTTTAGTTCGCCCATCTACTGGAAAAGCCCGAACAATGGCCCAGTCGTCTACATCTGGGGACCGGGAGATTTTCTTAAAGCTTTCGCGTTCACGGGATCCTCATTTAATACGACAGCTGTATCGCAAAGTACGATACAGAATTCGTCTGGATTTTCTAATGCTGCCGCACTTTCTCTTTCAGCCAACGGAAGCCTGACGGGCACAGGTATCGTATGGTCTTCGGCATCAAGCGCCGGAAGGGCTACCGGTGTTCCGGTTCCCGCCGTCATTCGGGCTTTCGACGCCACTGACCTCACGCACGAACTGTGGGATAGCACGCAGAACCCGGCACGGGATGGGGCAGGGAATTACGCCAAGTTTGTTCCGCCTACAATCGCAAATGGAAAGGTATACGCGGGTTCGTTTTCTGGACAGTTACAAGTCTACGGTCTCAATCCTCCTGCCTTCCAGGGAGTCCAGTTTGTTCAAGTGGCGTCGGCGACTCCTCAATCAACTACGACATCGGTTCCTGTTACCTATACGAAATCGCAAACTACTGGTGATTTAAATGTTGTAATTGTTGGTTGGAACGACACTACTGCTGCGGTGCAATCCATTACCGACTCCGCGGGAAATACTTATGCACTGGCGGCTGGCCCAACTACTGGCGCAGGTTTGAGGCAATCGATCTACTACGCCAAGAACATCAACAGTAGCAGCTCGAATACAGTGACGGTCACTTTCAATCAAGGAGCCACCAAGCCAGATGTGCGCATTCTTGAGTACGCTGGAGTGGATACTTCGAACCCTTTGGATATTTCGGCTGGCGCCGCCGGAAACAGCAACATAGCCGATAGTGGTTATGTCACTACAAGCGCCGCGAATGAATTGATTATCGGGGCCGACATGGTGAGCGGCAATACCACCATCATGGCAGGTGCTCCTTTCAATATCAGAACCATCACCTCGCCGAATTCGGACCTTGCAGCAGACCGATTGGTTAATGTGCCTGGGAGCTATCACTCGTGGGCACCTCTAAACGCATCCGGACAGTGGATCATGCAAGTCGCTACATTTCGAGCAGCAGTCGCGAGTGCAGTACCGTTTGTAACCGGGGTGTCACCCAACGGCGGCCCGGTCGCAGGTGGGACAGCGGTGACGATTACGGGAACAGACTTCACCGCAGGTGCGACGGTAATGTTTGGCGCTGTAGCGGCGAAGAACGTAGTGGTTGTGAGCAGCACAACCATCACAGCGACTACGCCTGCAGCGGGTAGTGCTGGTTCGGTGACAGTAACCGTGATCAATTCAGGCGGGCAAAAGGGAAGTCTCGCCAGTGCATTTACCTACATCGGACAGCCGACAGTGAGCGGTGTATCGCCGAATAATGGATCGACTACGGGTGGAACAGGGGTAACGATCACGGGAACGAACTTCGCGGCAGGTGCGACGGTCGCGTTTGGCAGTGCGGCTGCAACCAATGTAGTAGTTGTGAACAGCGCGACGATTACAGCGACGACCCCAGCCGGCAGTGCCGGTGCAGTCACGGTGAAAGTCATCAACCTTGGATCCCAGAGCGGGAGTCTGGTCAACGGTTTTACCTATGTTCTGGGGCTGCCGACAGTAAGCAGCGTGTCGCCGAATAATGGGCCTGCAGCAGGGGGGGCAGGGGTAACGATCACGGGAACGAACTTCGCGGCTGGGGCAACGGTAACGTTTGGCGGTGCAGCTGCGACCAACGTTGTCGTGGTGAACAGTACGACGATTACGGCGACGACACCAGCCGGGAGTGCAGGGGCGGTGACAGTAACCGTGACCAACCCTGGCGGAGAAGGCGGAAGCCTGACCGCCGGATACACCTACAATGCACTGGTTGCGATCAGCTTCACACAGGTAGCTGCGGCGGTCCCGCAAACGCCAACCGCAACGTTGAACGTGAGCTACCCGGCAGCACAGACTTTAGGCGATCTGAACATTGTAGTGGTGGGTTGGAACGACACCACGGCGACAGTTCAGTCAGTGACGGACAGTGCAGGGAACACCTATAGCCTGGCGATCGGGCCGACAAGCGCGACAGGATTGCGGCAATCGATCTACTACGCCGCCAATATCGTGGGTGGCAGCAACACGGTAACGGTGACGTTCAGCCAACCGGCGGTGTATCCGGATATACGCATTCTGGAGTACCGCGGGCTGACGACGCTGGATGTGACGGCAGGAGCAGTCGGAAACAGTGCGAGTACGAGTAGTGGTGCGGCAACAACGACCAATGCCAACGAGTTGATCTTCGGCGCGAGCACCATCGCGACGACAACGAAGGCGGTTGGAACTGGCTTTACCTCTCGAATCATCACGACCCCGGACAGTGATATCGCGGAAGACAAGATCGTAACCACAGCAGGCAGCAACACTGCTACCTCGACGCTTAACTCCGCTGGACCCTGGGTCATGCAGATGGCCACCTTCTTTACGATCTCTGGTCCGGCTCCGACTGTCAACAGTGTAAGTCCGAATAGTGGTTCCACTTCGGGTGGGACGGCAGTGACGATTACTGGAGCTAACTTCGCAGCAGGCGCAGCGGTGACATTCGGAGGCGCGGCAGCGACCAACGTAGTGGTGGTGAACAGCACGACGATCACGGCAACAACGCCAGCAGGCAGTGCAGGATCAGTGCCTGTAACGGTGACGGCGAATGGCCAGAGCGGGAGTTTGGCAAATGCATTTAGTTACATTGCGCCGCCGACGGTAGGTAGTGTAACTCCGAATAATGGGCCAGCTTCAGGCGGGACCGCTGTGACGATTACTGGGACGAACTTCGCAGCAGGCGCATCAGTAACGTTCGGTACAACGGCAGCGACCAACATCGCAGTGGTAAACAGCACGACGATTACGGCAACGACGCCGGCGGGCAACATCGGTGCAGCATCAGTGACAGTTACGAATTCTTCCGGCCAGAGCGGGAGTTCGGCCAGTGCATTTACCTATATCGGGCAACCGACGGTGAGCAGTGTATCGCCTAACAATGGGTCGACTACGGGCGGGACCGCGGTGACAATTACTGGGACAAACTTCGCAACAGGCGCGACGGTGACCTTTGGCAGCACAGCGGCAGCGACGAACGTTGTAGTGGTAAGCAGCACGACGATTACAGCGACTACTCCAGCCGGCAATGCCGGTGCGGTGATAGTAACGGTGACCAACTCCAGTGGACAAAGCGGTAACCTGGCCTCCGCATACACCTATGTAGTTAAGCCGACGGTGAGCAATATTTCGCCGAACAACGGGCCTACTACGGGCGCGACCGCAGTAACGATCACGGGAACGAACTTCGCAACAGGAGCGACAGTAATGTTTGGCAGCGAAGCTGCGACGAACGTTGTAGTGGTAAACAGCACGACGATTACAGCGACAACGCCCGCAGGCAGCGCCGGTGCGGTCACAGTAACGGTGACGGCGAACGGACAGAGCGGAAGTCTGGCCAGCGCATTTACCTACATCGGGCAGCCGACAGTGAGCAGCGTATCGCCGAATAGTGGTTCAATTACCGGTGGAACAGCAGTAACGATCACGGGGACTAACTTCGCGGCAGGCGCAACGGTGACGTTTGGCACAACGGCAGCGACCAACGTAGTAGTGGTAAACAGCACGACGATTACAGCGACGACCCCAGCCGGGAGTGCCGGTGCGGTGACAGTAACGGTGACCAACGTAGGTGGACAAAGCGGCAGCCTGGCCACCGCATACACCTACAAAGTAGTAGCTACGATCAGCTTTGCACAAGTAGCCGCAGCGGTCCCTCAAACACCAACGGCAACCGTAAGCGTAAGTTACCCTGGAGCGCAGACTCTAGGGGATCTG
>DATDHL010000742.1:0-4270 GCA_036521575.1 Edaphobacter sp.
CCCTCACGCCAGCATGATCCCGGATCGCTTGTGTGATCAGTCCAGCAGGGTTAGTAAAGTTAATGAGCCATGCTTGCGGACTCAGCCGCTCGACCATCTTCGCCTGTTCTATAGCAACGGACACCGTCCGTAGTGCCATGGCGACTCCGCCCGGCCCGGTTGTCTCCTGACCCGGATAGCCGTGTTCAATCGAAACCTTTTCGTCGTGAGCACGCGCACTTATTCCACCGACGCGAATGCTGTTCATCACAAAAGCGGCGCCATCGACGGCATCTTCAATCGTCGCGGCTTCACGAACACGGAGATTGCCATCTTCGCTGGCCACGATAGCTCGTCCCAGCTCAGCCATGATTCGTACACGATCCCGGTCAGGGTCAAACAGAACGAGCTCTTCCGCGCCCAAATCGACAGCTTCATTCACGCCGAAGACTACGAGAGGTGTGCGAACGCCTCCTCCACCGATAAGTGCAATCTTACGACGCATAGGCTTGTTCATAGATATCCATGACCTCCTTCCGCTGCGGCAACGCACGCAGAGCTCCCGCTACGCGAGTTGAAAGTCCTCCACAAATACAGCCACGACGCAGACAATCTTCAGGCGCCGCTTCATCCAACAGAGCATCGATAAAACCGGCATTGAAAGCATCTCCCGCGCCAGTCGTGTCAACCACATCCACTACAGGGGACGCCACCTCATACTTCTGACCGTTCACTTGCATCGCGGCACCATACGACCCCAGCTTGATGACAGCTGACGGAAGCTTGTTCCTCTCTGCAAAGGCCAAATAGGCCGCTTCACCGCCGCCACACAGTAGGTACGCCTCTCTCTCATTCGGAAGAAAATAGTCGGTAGTACGACAAGTCTCGAGATTGTCCGGATCGCTTAGCCAATCTTGTTGAAATCCAACATCAAGAGATGTTGTGCAACCTGCATTTCGTAGCGCAGGCAGCAAATCATCGGCAAGACGACGATCAAGTGGCAGCGCAAAGTGCACATGACGCGCGCTCATCAACGATGCAAGCACCCTATCGGAGCGAAGCATATCCATCAGCTTCTCGTTCACACCGATATAAGTAAAGAAGGACCGGTCGTCCACCATCGAAACACTAACGGTCACCCCTGTATTGCCCTCCGCCTTGAACACTCCATCGCCTGTAACACCAAATTCAAGCAGACGTTGCTCAAACCAGACTGCGTCCCCTGCACCGATCACACCGACCAGACCGACCGCTCTGCCGAGCCTACCCAGCGCGCATGCTGTATTCGCAGCTCCACCGCCAATCTCCTGATGATACTGACGAGCGAAAGCCTCCTCTCCCGGTTGTGGCCACGCCGTGAAACCGGTAAAGATATGGTCGATGTAAATTTCACCTACAACGGCGACGTCATATTGAGTCATATACGCGGAACGGCCACTCCTGTTTGCGCCTGGCTTGGAATAGAAACACGGCAATTCCTGTAACTGCCATGGCAATGCCAACCAAAATGTGTGAACCCTTACTACTAAGTACGATGTAGAGCCATCCCATCAGCGCTACGATAGCCGGCAAAGGGTAAAGAGGCATTCGAAAACTGTCCGGTGCAGCAATGGCCTTCTTACGCAAAAGGATCACTGCGACACACTGCGCTATGAACTGCGTCATCGTCTGTACAACAATGAGAACAGAAATCAGGTCTGCAAGCGAAAAGAGGCACGCCACCGCAGACAGCCCACCCATTACCAAAAGGGATGTCGATGGAAACTTTCCTGTTGGGTGCAGCCGCGCAAATGGCCTGAAAAAGCGGCCATCGGCTGCGGCAGTGTACGGAACTCGCGAGAAGCCAAGAAGAATCGCAAAGACCGAGCCCCAACTTGCGATCAGGATCAATAGTGAGACAACTACTCCGCTCCCACGTCCGTACAGTATCTGCATGTAGTCGGCAACGATGGCCTTCGAGTATTGTCCCTGCTGCCAGGGAACGGTCCCAAGGATGGAGAGATTCATCGCTAGATACAGAATCGCTATCAAAATGATGGAGTAAATCACCGCCCGCGGAATTGTCTTCCTTGGGTTATTTACTTCTTCTCCGATAAGGCAAACATTGTTATAGCCTCCATAGTCATAAGTAGCGATCAAGGTCGCTGCCCCTAACCCAAGCAAGAACGGACGCGACAGATGAAATGCATGGGGGGGAAAACTGAAGGCGGTTGCGGCATGGAAATGCATTACACCGCTGATCACAATCCAGAAACACGTACCAAGCACAACCATAGTTACAACGATAGAAATTCTGCTGATCGAACGAATATTGCGATAAAGCAACAACGTATTCAGCAGACATACAGCCATAGCGATAGCGACCAATTGCCAATGCTGAAGGTGTGGGGCGAGAAAGCTAGCGTATTCTCCAAAACCAACAGCGCCGGATGCAATCGATACCGGCCCGATGAGCAACATTTGCCAAAGCAACAGAAAGCTGATGAGACGTCCCCAACTCATCGGCCCAAATGCCTGAAGCAGGTAATGGTAAGGGCCGCCTGAGCGAGGTAACGCGGAACCCAACTCGGCCCATACCATTCCGTCGCACAGGCATAGCAGAGCCCCTGCTATCCAGCCAAGCATCGCTTGTGGGCCGCCCATCGCCGCCAGTGCAAGCGGAATGGTCAGAAACGGGCCAACGCCAACCATATTGAGGATATTGGCCGACATTGCTCCCGCAAGCCCCATCCCATGATCGAGTTGTTGTCCGGCGGGAGCCGTCTGAGTTTCCATGGAGACCACAATATTCACAAACGATTCTGTTGAGCCATTAGATGAACTGCTAACATGCCCACCAATCAAACACACTGGCAGCTTATTGGCCATCACGGAATTGCGGATTTTTCGGAAGGCTTAGCATGTTTGCGAAGATGCGATACGCACCAGGCACACCGAGCGGAAGTTGGCGATAAAAGGCGTACGCGTTGTAAATATAGGCTCCCTTTCCATAACGCGCGTAGAGAAGTCCACCCTTCTGCGGATCTTGCTCGGCATCATGAGTCTCGAGCAATGGCTCATATTGTTTATCCCAGGAAACCAGAAACTTGGAGCCTCGTTCTTCGATCCACCCATCAAAATCTTTTGCAGTGATGGTGTTCGGCCAGGTAAACAGAGGGTGTTTCGGATCAAGAATCGTTACAACAGACTTCTCATCAGTAACCTCTTCCGGATCATTCGACATGACGTAGGGATATGGTCCGTAATTATGATCAAACTCCGGTGTGTTGTATTGCACTACCACTACGCCGCCGTCCTGCGCATATTTCAGCAGACGCGCATTGTTCGCAATCAGGTCAGGCCGCACCGCATAGGCCCGAACACCAACCACGATCGTGTCATATTTGCTAAGGTCACCGCTCGCCAGATCCTGCGCAGAAAGAAACGATACATGCACTCCGAGCGCCTCTAGAGCCGCAGGCACGTCGTCACCACTACCTTCGATATAACCGATTTTCTGAGACGGTGCCATCTTTACATCGGCACCCGTCGTCTTGTATGTCGCGGGACTGTAGAGGAAATAAGGACGTAGTCCGGTGTAGCCAACCGAGACATACCCTTCTTTGTACTGCTTGCCGTCGTGTTCGGCAACAGCGGTAATCTCATACGGCTTCTGCGTAATCGACTTGGGGTAGATGGTAAAAGACACAGCTTGTTCTTCACCTAAATGAGTAAAAGACACTGGGACCGACGTTGGCTCCGAGGTCCATCCATCCGGAAGATTGAGATGAACATCGGCCTTGGCCGCTCCCCCAATATTGTTGTGCAGCCGCACGCTCACCGGAAATGACTTCTCTCTGAGCGGAACGATTCCAGCGCTTGGACTCAGCGCCAGCGAGATTGCAGGTCCCACCGGCATAGGAGATCGGAGCGTTCCAGGACCATTCACCTTATTAATCACCTGCACGACGTTCGATGTCTCCAACGTCAGACCCTCAAACTGATACCGCACCGTAGCTGCGAGCGGATACGGTCCCTGCGGCTTATCGATCATCGTTTTGTCAGCAATATCGTAGTAGGGCTGTTCCATGTCCGGACGGGTAAAGTAGGGCCGAGTATAAGGCTCATCCGCCGGAACCTTGACCGCAAAACGAACGTCGGCCGCCTTACCAGGTTCAATCTGTTTTGGCGCTGCAGCATCAGGAGCAGCGCTCCAATCCTTACCGGAGGCCGCGTTCAGCACGACTGACTCGATCTCGACTGGCAGCTTGCCACCGTTGAAGAGATGTACGCCAACATGAAAGCTTTGCCC
>DATDHL010000743.1:0-1709 GCA_036521575.1 Edaphobacter sp.
AACTAGGGATGTTTGGAGCGTATTTCGCCAGGCAGATGGGGATTGCGCTCGCGGCGTCGTGGCACACGAACGTTCATGAGTATGCGGCGCGCCGAATAGCATGGCTAACCCAGCGGTTGGGCGAAGGCTGGGATGCGGCAGTGGAGCAACGCGTAGAGGCGGGAACTCTCTGGGCAACGTCACGGTTCTACAAGATGGCGCAGGTGCTGTTTGCCCCAAATGATGAGCTGTGCAGAATGCTCGAGCGATCAACGGGGAGGCCGTGCTACCTGATGCAGCGGGGTGTTGATACGGAATTATTTTCTCCGGCGCGAAGGACCCGAGCTGCGGGGGAGGACACGGTTACGCTGGGCTATGTTGGGCGGCTATCTGTGGAAAAAAATGTGGCCCTGCTAGCGCGAATTGAACGCGAACTGACGGCGATAGGCGTGAGCGGAGTACGGTTCCTGATTGTGGGACATGGTAGCGAGGAGGCGGCACTGCGAGCCGATTTGGCGCGGGCTGAGTTTGCCGGGGTGCTGCGTGGGACGGCTTTGGCGGAGGCCTACGCGAATATGGATTTGCTGGTGTTTCCTTCGCATACGGATACGTTCGGGAATGTCGTGCTGGAGGCGCTCGCGAGTGGAGTGCCGGCGGTGGTGACTCCCGATGGCGGGCCGAAATTTAGTGTGCGAGATGGCGAGACGGGATTTGTGACGCCGGATGATGGGTTTGCCCGGGCGGTGGCGACTCTGGTGCAGGATCGAGCGCGATTGGAACGGATGAGGGTGAGTGCGCGGGAATATGCACTGGAGTGCAGCTGGGACACGGTCTTCGAGCGGGTGTATGCGGGATATGAGACGGCGTTACAGAGCTAGTAGCGTAATTCGCCGATGTAGACGCCGTAGGGTGGGATGGTCATGGATTCGAGGTGCATTGGGCCGGTGGCGTTGTCGGAGCGCAGGATGGCGCGAAGGAAGCTGCCTTTGAGGCGCAGGCGCTGCATGTCGTCCTTGAGCGAGAGCTGTGCTGGTTGGGCGGAGAGGTTGCAGATGACGACGATTGCGGGTGAGATTGCGGTTACGGCTTGAGGTTTGCGGACCCAGACGAGGACATTTTGGTCATCGTGGTTGAGGGTGATGTTGGCTCCGGCGTTGATGGTGGGATTGCTGTGGTGGAGCGCGCTGAGCTGGCGGTACCAGTTGAGGAGAGACTGCGGATTGGCGTCCTGGAGGGCAACGTTGGGGTTGGCCGGGTCGGGTGGGGGAGCGGTTTTGCCCTTTGCTGGCGCGGGTGGAGCGTCCCAGTGGATGGCTGTGGCGGGGTCGGAGCCTTCGGGGAGGCCTAGTTCCTGACCGTGATAGATGAGGGTTGCGGAACGGGTGGTTAGGAGGATTGTGGCTAGAATCTTGGCGATTTCGAGGTCGTGGGTGCCGTCGGCGTAGCGGGTGAAGCTGCGTTTGTAGGCTGGGCCGTCGGTGAGGAGGACGGGAATGCCTCGGTTGGATTGGAGGATGTCTTGTGAGGCGTCGATGGCTGGGCGGATCGCGGTGGCGGTGAGTTGGGGTTGGGTGCCTGGGGCTGGGTCGAGGAGGAGTTGAGGGGGTTCGTGGGGTTTGGGTTGGTCTCTAGGCTGGTCGGGGGTGGCGGTGAGGTCGGTGATGAGGATGCGCTGGCCTACGAAGGTGTTGGTGAGTTTGCGGAGATCGGTGATCTGGGATGTTGTTGAT
>DATDHL010000744.1:0-2419 GCA_036521575.1 Edaphobacter sp.
ATTTCCAATTCTCGGGGAGCCTTGCCTTCGAGTGCTTTGGCGATTGCTGCGATGTGCTCGGGGGTGTTGCCGCAGCAGCCACCGGCGATATTGATCAGTCCATCGCGTGCGAAGTCGCCGAGATAACGGGCCATGTCTGACGGCTCGAGATCGAATCCGGTCGGCGAGAGCGGATTGGGCAAACCGGCATTCGGGTAACAAGAGATCGCGACGTTCGCTTTCTGCGAGAGCTCATCTAGAAACGGGTACATCAGATCGGGGCCTAGAGAGCAGTTAAGACCCACCGAGAGCGGCTTCGCGTGTTGAACTGCGTTCCAGAACGCCTCGATGGTCTGGGCGGAGATCATCGTCTCACCGCCACGTCCCACGGCTGCTGAGATCATCACGGGCAGCTCTTTGCCATCTTGATCGAACACCTCGCGAATGGCAACGAGCGCTGCCTTGGCGTTGAGCGAGTCGAAGATGGTCTCGACCAGAAGAAGGTCTGAGCCCCCGGCGATGAGGGCGCGCACCTGTTGGCTGTAGGCAGCTTTGACCTGATCGAAGGTCACTACGCGGAAGCCTGGGTCATCGGCATCGGGCGAGTTCGAAAGAGACACGGTCAAGGGCCCGATTGCGCCAGCCACGAACCGTGGACGGGAGGTCGCGTTTGCTACACGATCGGCCCATTCCCGGCACTGTCGCGCCGATTGCTCATTGATTTCCCAAGCCAGGTCGTTGAGGAATGGTTGGTCGATGATCTTCTGATAGAACGCAGGATCTTTCCGGCCGCCATGCTCCCGCGGATCGTCCACGAAGAATTCGCTCTGAGATATGGTGGTCGCACCGAAAGTGTTCGTCTCGATAATGTCCGCGCCAGCCTCAAGGAAGCGACGGTGGATGTCGCAGATCATCTCAGGCTGCGTCAGCGAAAAGAGATCCCCGTTATTCAGTAGGTCCTTCCTTGAGTCGGCGAAGCGCTGCCCGCGAATGTCAGCTTCCGTCATCCCGTAGGTACGGATCGTCGTGCCCATTGCGCCGTCAATAATGGCGATCCGACTCTCGAGTATCTTTCGAAGAGGATGTTCGTGGACGATTGTCATGTCTTCCTGATGGCCTTAGGCACGGTTTTGCATCAATATTTGGGCTTTAACCCGTGTAATTTCCTGCGTTCAATCAAAAAAGCGGCAGATTCTGCCGAATCCTTCGGGTTGGAGCTCGGTTATGCTTCTTCGATTATCTCATTCGAATTCAGGCGTTTCGAGTAGCGGGTATGACCCGCGGCTTACTTGCCGATGCAGAATTTGCTGAAGATGAGGTGGAGGATGTCGTCGGAGGTGGTGGCTCCGGTGAGGGAGTCCAGGGCGCGGAGGGAGTCGTAGAGGTCGAGGAGGATCATCTCGTGGGGGGTTTCAGTTGCGGCGGCTTCGCGAGCCTGGGTTAGTGCGGTGAGGGAGGTTGAGACTGCTTGTTGTTGGCGGAGGTTAGTGAGCAGGGCGGTTTCGGCGAATGGGGTGGTGGTGGAGATTTGCGCGAGGATGCCGGTGCGGAGTTCGGGGATGCCGGAGCCTGTGAGGGCGGAGGTTTCGATGGTGGGGTGGGTGGTTGTGTGTGGTGAAAGGCCGGTGGTTAGGTCGGATTTGTTGCGGGCGATCAGGAGGGGGCGGGTGGTTAGGGAGGCGATGGTGGCTTCGTCTTCGGGGTGCGGGGGGGCGGTGGCGTCGATTACTAGGAGGACTATGTCGGCTTCGGCCATGGCTTCGCGGGATTTGGCTATGCCTATGGTTTCGGCTTCGTCGGTCGATTGGCGAAGGCCTGCGGTATCAATGAGTTCGACGGGGATGCCGTTGAGGGAGACGCGCTCGGTGACGAGGTCGCGGGTGGTGCCGGGGGTCGCTGTGACGATGGCTCGGTCGCGCTCGACTAAGCGGTTGAATAATGATGACTTGCCGGCGTTGGGGCGGCCTACGATGGCCAGGGTGAAGCCGTCGCGGACTATGCGGCCGTAGCTGAAGGTCTGCTCGAGGGCGGTGAGGGGGGTCTGGATGGTGTTGATTTGATTGGTGATCTCGGTGGCAGGGAGGGTGTCGATGTCGTCTTCGGCGAAGTCGATTCCGGCTTCTAGGGCGGCTATGAGGGCTATGAGGCGGTCTTTGATGGGGGCGATTTGGCGGGAGAGGGAGCCGCCTAGTTGCTGGGCTGCGATGCGGGCCTGGTGGAGGGTGCTGGCTTCGATGAGGTCGCTAACTGCTTCTGCTTGAGTGAGATCGAGGCGTCCGGCGAGGAAAGCTCTCTGGGTGAATTCACCGGGCTCGGCGAGGCGGGCTCCGCGGGCGATGCACTGGCGGAGGAGGTAGTCGAGGAGGACGGGGGAGCCGTGGGAGGCGATCTCGACGATGTCTTCGGTGGTGTAGGAGGCGGGGGCGGCGAAGTAGGTGAC
>DATDHL010000745.1:0-5766 GCA_036521575.1 Edaphobacter sp.
GCTACGAACGAGAGGCTACACCTACCGTTTGCGCGAAACCAGCAACGGCTCAACCCACGAGACGTGGTTCGTCCCGGCGCCTCTCTCCGTAGCTCGTGACATGCTGGTCTTCGCCGAAACCACCCCCAGCGACCTCGTCTACGACCCCGGCTCCGGCGACGGACGCATTCCCATCCTCGCCGCCCAGGAGTTCGAAGGCCCCTCCCAATTCACAAAGCAGACGACTAGGCGGGTGCCCCACATCTCGATTCTGAGATGGGGTTTTGCAAGGTGTCTAATAACGCCACTAAGGCGTGGTCATCTTCAAATTCGTAACCACAGCATCCGTATTGTGCGCGAACCGAATCCCATACACCCCATCGGTCGACTTCAGCTTACCCGCCGTCACCAACTCCGACTTATCAAACGTCTTCACCACCGTCCCATTGATGATGCACGACACCTTATCGCCCTTCACCTGCATCGCAATGTCCTGAGTCACCGGCTGACTTGGACCCGCTGCCTTATGAACCGCATCATTCGCCTCGCGCCTTCCATTCATCTGGAACGCATCCGGCCCGAACCCGCGCACGATGAAGTTCCCGCTTCCATAAGCCGCGCAGTAAAGATAGCTCTGCTGCCCCGTCCCCAGATCATTGCCCGCAATCACAATCCCATACGGATGCGGATGCGTATTCAGGTTCATGAACTTCGGCTCAGTAAACGTAGCCGAAACCGTATAATCGCCCTTCGCCACATTCTTCGGATTCCAGTAAGTAATCGCCGGCCCCGTCGTGACCTTGAGGTCTTTACCCTCCATCACGAGCTTCGCGTCATTCACCGACTGCCCGGCCTTCTCAGCATCAGCATCAACCTTTCCCTGCCACCCCGACGCCTGAATACCACCCCCTGCGACCTTACGGTTAGTATCCGGCGACTCCTGCGCACACAACATACCGGTAAAAACAAATGCCACAGCGGCAACTCGAATCGTAGTCGGTACAAGACGCATGAAAGACTCCTTCGTAATTAGAAGCATGATTAAGCCCCGATTATATCCACCAGCGAACCTACCCCCCCGCCACCGCTCCAATCACAAGAAAAGGCTCTGTCCCCCTCGCAACCGCCTCCGGCAACAATGCATCCGGCGACTCACGCGACAAATCTTCCGTGCACGCAAAGAACCGCAGAAACGCCCTCCGCTGCAACGTCCCATGATCCCGAATCGTCCCGCACAACATCGGATACCGTGCCTCGAGCGCATCTAGCACCGACCGCTGCGTCACGTCGCCCACCACCTCGAGCGACACCTCGCCACTAACACCTGCCAAAGTCCGCAGATGCGCCGGAAGCACCACACGAATCATGACAGCGTCTGCACCTCGACCGACAGCACCGCCGGCAGATCCCGCACAATCGGCGCCCAGCTATTCCCTGCATCTGGCGACGCATAAACCTGCCCACCCGTAGTGCCAAAGTACACGCCGCACGAGTCAAGCGAATCCACAGCCATCGCATCCCTCAGCACATTCACATAGCAGTCCTTCTGCGGAAGCCCCTTCGTCAGTGCCTCCCACTCATTCCCGCCCGTCTTACTGCGATACACTCGCAACTTCCCATCCGGCGGATAGTGTTCCGAGTCGCTCTTGATCGGCACCACAAAAATTGTCTCTGGCTCATGCGCATGCACATCGATCGCGAACCCGAAATCTGTCGGTAGATTCCCACTTACCTCCTGCCACAAATCGCCCGCATTATCGCTACGCATCACATCCCAATGCTTCTGCATGAACAAAGTCCCGGGACGAGAAGGATGCATCGCAATGTGATGAACGCAGTGCCCCACCTCAGCCGTCGGATCGGGAGTATGCTCCGACCGCAATCCCTGATTGATAGGCTTCCACGTCCTACCGCCATCATCCGTCCTGAAGGCTCCCGCAGCAGAAATCGCAATGTACATCCGCTCCGCATCGCTGGGATCCAGAATAATCGTGTGCAAACACATCCCACCTGCGCCCGGCGCCCAATGCGGTCCCGATCCATGCCCGCGCAGACCCGACAACTCTTCCCAGTTCTTTCCTCCATCCGCTGACCGGAACAACGCAGCGTCCTCCACCCCGGCATAAACCGTCTCCACATCTGTCAACGAAGGCTCCAGATGCCAAACCCGCTTGAACTCCCAGGGATGAGGCGTCCCGTCATACCACTGGTGCGTCCCCGGAACTCCGTCATACAAAAACTTGTTCCCCATCTGCTCCCACGTCGTACCGCCGTCATTCGACCGCTGAATAATCTGCCCAAACCATCCGCTCGACTGCGAAGCATACAACCGGTTCGGATCAACCGGCGACCCCTTCACGTGATAGATCTCCCACCCGGCAAAGTGAGGCCCGCTAACCTCCCACTGCTCACGCTTCCCATCCGAGGTCAAAACAAACGCGCCCTTCTTCGTTCCAACCAGTACCCGTACCTTGCTCATGCCTCGCTCCTTCGCAAACGCCGATTCGTCGCAAAACAATCCTAACAACACGATACGATCATCCCGCCCACCCGGTTCGAGCCAATGTACCACCCCGACCCAAGGAAATCCCTAGGTAGCGCCACCTTTTAACCATTACACTCTCACATATATCCACATAGCCGTCACAAGCGCAGGAGAGCAAACCCTTTGGCAAGATTCACCGGTCTTCTCGGACTCATCACGTTCCTCTCACTCGCCTACGCCTTCTCCACCAATCGCCGCGCGATCAAGTGGCGCACCGTAGCCTGGGGCCTCGGCCTCCAGATCCTCTTCGCCTTCCTCGTCATTAAGTGGACTTATGGCCAGACCATCCTCCACAAGGCCAGCATCGCCGTCACCGCCCTCCTCGGTCACGCAGTCGACGGCTCCTCCATGGTCTTCGGCCCCCTCGGAACCCCCGGAAATCCGCTCGCCGTCTTCGCCTTCGCCGTCCTGCCCACCATCATCTTCATCTCGGCCTTTTTTGCGATCCTCTACCACATCGGCTTCATGCAGCAGGTTATCCGTGTCGTGGCATGGATCATGCAGCGCACCATGGGAACCAGCGGAGCCGAGTCCACCAACGTAGCCGCCAGCATCTTCATGGGCCAGACCGAAGCCCCCCTCACCATCCGCCCCTTCCTCAGCGGAGCCACCCGCTCCGAGCTCATGACTATCATGACCTCCGGCATGGCCCACGTCTCCGGCGGAATCATGGCCGCCTACATCAGCTTCGGCATCAACGCCCAGGACCTCCTCTCCGCCGTCATCATGACCGCCCCCGGCACCATCCTCGTCGCCAAAATGCTCGTCCCCGAGACCGAGGTCCCCGCCACCGCCGGCACCGTCCACATGCCCCCTAACGAGGAGCACAAGAACGACAACTTCATCGCCGCCATCGCCCGCGGCACCATAGACGGTGGCCAGCTCGCCTTCAACGTAGCCATCATGCTCATCAGCTTCCTCGCTCTGGTCGGCCTCCTCAACGCCATGATGCTCGGCATCAGTAACTTCCTCTGGGCGCACGGCCACATCCCCTTCCCCCACTCCCTCAACTCTGTCCTCGGAGTCGTCGGAGCCCCCGTCGCCTGGCTCATCGGCATCCCATGGCACGAGGCCCCGGCCATCGGCAACCTCCTCGGCACGCGCGCCGTCCTTAACGAATTCGTCGCCTACACCCAGCTGGGCCTGCAGAAATCCACCCTCACCCCGCGCACCTTCTCCATCGCGACCTTCGCCCTCTGCGGCTTCGCCAACATTGGCAGCATCGGCATGCAGATCGGCGGCATCGGAGCCCTCGCCCCCAACCGCCGCAACGACCTCGCCCAGCTAGGCCTTCGCGCCATGCTAGCCGGAACCATGGCTAATCTCATGTCCGCCAGCATCGTCTCCATGCTCATCCACTAATTACACAGAAAAAGGGCCGGCCGCACTCGCAGCCAGCCCTTTCCCTTTGCAAGCAAACTCATCTCTGCCCCGATTCCAAGGCAGCCGCCCCAGCACCGAAGCCATCATGCAGGTATTGCTCACCCCGGCAAACACCAGCCCAGCCCCCACCAATCCCGTCCCGATCAGCCACAGCTTCGACTCCGCCAGCCCCAGACTCAAAGTCAAGATCACAAGCAAGCCGGCCCCAATCCGAACCTGCCGTTCCATCGCCCACGGCTGACGCTTCTCCGTCACCACCGCACGCCCCTCGGCTCTCCAGCGATCCATCCCACCTTCAAGCACCATTAGCTCAAAAAATCCCTTCGACGCCAGCCGTCGCCTCGCCTGTTCCGCCCGACCACCAGACTTGCACACCAGCACCATCGCCTGTTCACGCGGCCACGCCTCAGCCGTTTGCTCGACCTTCCCCAGCGGAGCCAGCCGCGCCCCTTCAATATGCGCCGACGCAAACTCCGGATACTCCCGTACATCCACAATCACCGCGCCCAGCGGAATCTCTCTCACGCTCGCCATTTCCAAAATCCTTCCTCTCAAATCTACTTGACTATATTACCATATGACAATATAGTTGAAATCGACAACACCATGCCAAACGCTCCCCTTACCGAAGCAACCCTCGAACTCATCGCCCGACGCTTCCGCACTCTCGGCGAACCCTTTCGCCTGCGCATCCTGCAACACCTTGAGCAAGGCGAGTGCACGGTCGGAGAACTGGTTGAGCTGCTCGACGGCAACCAATCCAACGTCTCCAAGCACTTGCAGCTCCTCTATGACGCTGGCCTCGTCACCCGCCGCCGCGAAGGCAACTCTATCTTCTACTCCATCGGCGATCCACTCGTCTTCAAACTCTGTAGGATGGTCTGCCAGAGCGAAGCCGACAAGTCTAGGCGCGACCTCAAAGAGCTCACCCGCCCACCAGGCAGAAAGGCCACACGATGACGACTGAACCGACCGGCGTATTCCTCAAGCAGTACTACCTCGGCTGCCTCGCCCACGCCTCCTACCTCATCGCCGACGAAGCCAGTGGCATCGCCATCGTGGTCGACCCCCAGCGCGACGTCCAGCAATACATCGACGACGCCAACCAACTCGGCGTGAATATCCGCCACGTCTTCCTCACTCACTTCCACGCCGACTTCCTCGCCGGCCATCTCGAACTGCGCGACCGCTGCGGAGCCAGCATCCGCCTCGGCGCACGAGCTCAGGCCGAGTACGAATTCGTCCCCATGAAAGACGGCGACACTCTCGACTTCCCCGGCCTCCGCCTCCAGATCCTCGAAACCCCCGGCCACACCATCGAATCCATCTCCATCCTCGTCTTCGATCTCCAAAAGAGCGCCGACAAGCCCTACGCCGTCCTCACCGGCGACACCCTCTTCATCGGCGACGTAGGCCGCCCCGACCTCCGCGCCTCCCTCGGCTGGACAGCCCAGGAACTCGGCGGGCATCTCTACGACTCCCTCCACAACAAGCTCCTCGCCCTCCCTGACGAAACCCTCGTCTACCCCGCCCACGGCGCCGGCTCTCTCTGCGGCAAGAACATCTCCTCCGACACCGTCTCCACCCTCGGCGAGCAGCGCCGCTTCAACTACGCCCTTCAGAACATGACCAAGGAAGCATTTATCCGCCTAGTAGCCGCCGACCAGCCCGACGCCCCGGCCTACTTCACCTACGACGCCATCCTCAACACACGCGAACGGGCCACGCTCGAAAAGTCGCTCCAACAAGTCCTTCAACCCATTGAACTGGACGAAGTCCTCAGCATGGGCGACGCCGGCTCCCAGATCCTCGACGTCCGCGACGCCTCCGAATACGCCAAAGGACACCTCGCCGGAAGC